>JAUXGQ010000029.1 GCA_030621975.1 Gammaproteobacteria bacterium
ACGCGCAGGTCGTTGCTGTTGATCTCGATATTGTCGATCTCGTCCACCTCGGGCAGGACGGCGACGGTACAGGCGGAGGTGTGAATTCGGCCCTGGGACTCCGTTTCCGGCACCCGCTGGACCCGGTGCGCCCCTGACTCGAATTTCAGTTTGGAATACACGCCTTTGCCGGAGATACGGCATACCACTTCCTTGTAACCGCCGTGCTCGCCGAGACTCTCGCCGATGGTCTCCACCTGCCAGCGCTGGGTCTCCGCATAGCGCAGATACATGCGATACAGGTCCCCGGCGAAGAGCGCCGCCTCGGCGCCGCCGGTGCCGGCCCTGATTTCGAGAAAAATATTGCGTCCATCGTTCGGATCCGAGGGCAGCAGTAGCAACTGCAGATCCGGTTCCAATGCAGCCTGACGGGACCTGGCGCCCACCAGTTCCTCCTTTGCCAGTTCGGCCATCTCCGGGTCGGACATCATCTCCTGGGCGCTGGCGATGGCGTCTTCCAGCTCCTGCAACTCCGAGTAGCAGGAGACGATGGGGTCGAGTTGCGCATATTCCCGGCTCAAGCTGCGAAACTGGTTCTGATCTCCCTGGGTCGCGGGCTCGGCCAGCAGCGCGGTCACCTCTTCGAACCGCTCGGCGATCTGGTCCAGTTTGCTGCGGATCGATGGGTTCATGACTTGCTGTTGGCCTTCTTAAGTTGGAACAGGGCATTGGCCGCCTCCAGCAGTGCGGTTCGACCATCGAACCCGGCCTGTCGGATCTGGGTGCTCGGCGTGTGAAGCAGTTTGTTGGTCAGGGTGTGGGCAAGGTATCGCACGACGACCTCCGGTGGTTTGCCGTTGTCGATCATACGCAACGCGCGCGCCAGGACCTCGTCCCTGGTCCGTTCGGCCTGGCTGCGATAGTCCTGGATGAGTTCCACCGCATCCAGCGAACGCAGCCAGCCCATGAACTCATCCACATGCAGCTCGATGATCTCCTCCGCCTGTTGCGCCGCTTCCTGGCGGGACTGGAGGTTTTCCTGGATGACTTCCTCCAGGTCGTCGACCGTGTACAGGTAGACGTCGTTCAGGTCCCCCACTTCCGCCTCGATATCCCTGGGGACCGCGATATCGACCATGAACATGGGTTTGTGCTTGCGCTTTTTCAAAGCGCTTTCCACGGCGCCCTTGCCCAGTACCGGCAGTGGACTCGCGGTTGAGGATATGACAATGTCCGCTTCCGCCAGATGGGTGGGTAGTTCGGTCAGGGCGATGGCATAACCATCGAACTGGACGGCAAGCTGGTGAGCGCGTTCGACGGTGCGGTTGGCCACCAGAATACGGCCGATACCGTGCTGATACAGATGCCTCGCGGCCAGTTCGATGGTTTCGCCGGCTCCGACCAGCAGGGCGGTCTGATCCGACAGCTCGCTGAAAATCTGTCGCGCCAGACTGACCGCGGCGAACGCCACCGATACGGGGCTGTTACCGATAGCCGTATCCGTGCGCACCTGTTTCGCCACGGCGAAGGTGTGCTGGAACAGCCGGCCAAGCAACTTGCCGCAGGTGGCGGCGTCGTTCGCCGTCTGGCAGGCTTCTTTGACCTGTCCCAGAATCTGAGGCTCGCCCAGCACCATGGAGTCCAGACCACAGGCTACACACAGCAGATGTCGGACCGCGTCCCGGTCCCGGTGCAGGTAGAGATAGGGCCCGATGACGTCCTGCTCGAGGCCGTGATAACCGGTTATCCATTCCGAAACCCGCTGCTCACCTCCTTGTTTGACGGCACAGTAAAGCTCGGTGCGGTTGCAGGTGGAAAGGATAGCGGCTTCTTCCACGTCAGCGTATTTGAGCAGGTCGTTCAGGGCCTCGGTGATGACATCGGGTCCGAACGTCAGGCGTTCACGGATACTGACCGGGGCCGTTTTGTGATTGAGTCCGAGAGCGAGCAGAGGCATTTGGCCGGTCAGTTGATTGCAATAAAAGGAAATTTTGTAATATCAAGGGGTTGAATTCAAGTCATTGATGCCCGATCTAATACTACTGCGGTACCCAGGTCAACCAGGGTCCGTGCATTATAGGATTTTTCCCCGCGGGCGACTAATAACAGTGAGACCCTGAGACTATGGGTGGGTGCGGGTCAGGCAAGAGATTGAGATCACCCTGTGAGTCGCTGCAAAGAGGCTTTGAACGCATCAGAATTTTTCTACTCCTGGGAGGGATGAGGCGGCGCTCCGGCGTCAATGCGTGGAATGCGCGTTGGTCTTGTGCCGGGAAGGACTTATACTCTATCGGATATTTGCGAATCTCGCTGCAAGGTAACCGCGCGAACGCGGACAGACGGTTGGGGTGCAACCGCTGACTCGTTTGAATCCCTACCGTTCAGTATCTTCAGGTGAAGCAGGATTAATGAGCAACTTTTTGTTTCGTATAGTATTTGTTGGCCTGCTAGTGGCCGGCCTCCTGGCGTGCGCAGGCGCCCCGCCCCATGCGCAGGCAGTACCGGAAAGCGCGGCCAAAGCGCCTCCGAAGACCCCGGCGCCGGCTGCCGGGTCTGTGTCGCAGAGCGCGGCTTTGACCCCGGACGTGGTTTATGCGGTGCTGGTTGGCGAGATAGCGGCGCAACGGGGGCAGTTGCCTGTGGCTTCGGCCCATTACCGGCTTGCTGCTGCGCTGTCCCAGGATCCGAGCACCGCTGAAAGGTCGGCCCGCATCGCCGTATTGCTGAACGACGACAAGGCCGCGGCGGAAGCCGTCGGGCTCTGGGTGAGCCTGGAACCGGACAATCCCCTGGCGCATCAAGTTGCCGCCACGCTCTACGCTCGGGCACAAAAAACGGATCTGGCAGTAAAACACTTGCGGGAGCTGGTGAGACTGTCAAGGGATCGCAATATCAACGGCTTCATGCAGGCGGTCATGGTCGTGGGCAAGTTGCACGACCAGAAATACGGCCTGGAGCTTATGCGCGAGTTGGCTGCCGAGTACGGGGACGATCCGAAAGCCCTATATTCCTATGCGGTGGTTGCAGCGGGCGCGGGGGACTACGATCTAGCCGAATCGAGCATACGCAGGGTGCTGGAACTGGAACCCGATTGGGCGGAGGCCAGCGTTCTGCTCAGCCGGATTCTTCTGCAGCGGGGCGACGCTTCCGGGGCCCTCTCAGTGCTGGGCGATGCGGTCGAGGACAAACCGGATAGTCTTGTTTTGCGCGTAGCCTACGCCCGCCAGCTCGTGGAAGCCCGACAACTGGAGAAGGCCTACGCCCAGTTCGTGGAGTTGCTCAAGGTGGAGCCGGGAAGTCCCGACCTGCTGTTCTCCGCGGGCATAGTTGCCCTGCAGCTGGACAAATACGATGCTGCCCGCCGCCATCTGACGGCTTTGACCGTAGAAGGGACCCGCAAGGACGAAGCGAGGTACTACCTGGGGCAGACCGAAGAGATGGACGGCAACCCGGAAGCTGCCGCCGCATGGTACGCCAAGGTCTCGGGTGATTATCAGAGGGATGCACAGGTTCGCCGGGCACGCCTGTTGGCGAGACGCGGTCAGCTCGCCGGGGCCAGGGATCTCATCCAGGCGCTTCGGGTGCGGGAACCTGATCAGTCAGTCAGATTATATCTGATCGAGGCCGAGATTTTGCGGGAGGCAGGTCGTGCGGATGAAGTGATGCAACTCTACGCGCACGCCCTGAAGTTTTATCCCAACGACCCGGATCTGCTCTATGACCGCGGCCTCTACGCCGTCGAGCTTGGGCGTGTGGATATCCTGGAGCAGGACCTGACGCAGATAATCCAGGACAATCCCGACCATGCCGACGCCCTCAACGCGCTGGGTTATACGCTGGCAGACCAGACTTCCCGTTACAGCGAGGCCCTGGAGTACATCGAGCGTGCCCTGGCCCTCAAACCCGATAATGCCGCGGTCCTGGACAGCATGGGCTGGGTGCAGTATCGGCTCGGTAACAACCTGGACGCGCTGCGCTATCTGCGCCGCGCGCTTGAGCTGCAGCCGGATGCGGAGATCGCTGCGCATCTGGGCGAGGTGTTGTGGGTGACGGGTGACCGGGAGGAGGCACGCAGGGTGTGGAAGGCTTCCCTGGCGCAGAACCCTGACGACGAGCTGCTGCAGCGGCTCATGAAGAATGGTCCCTAGCGACGGCGTTGCCAATCTCGCCTGGCCGGCGCCCGCCAAGCTGAATCTGATGCTGCGGATCGTCGGGCGCCGTGATGACGGCTACCATCTGCTGCAGACCGTTTTCCAGTTCCTGGAATTCAGCGACCTTTTGTATTTCCGCGTCCGCGGGGACGGGGTAGTCAGGCGTTATCGTGGCCTGCCCGGTGTGGCGGAGCGGGAGGACCTGATCTGGCGCGCGGCCGATCTGTTACGCCGGGAGTCAGGGTGCGATCTGGGCGCCGACATCGATCTGGAAAAACGGCTGCCCATGGGCGGTGGACTCGGGGGCGGCAGCTCGGATGCGGCTACGGTACTGGTCGTGTTGAACAGGTTGTGGGGACTGGGATTCAGCAGCCGTAGATTGGCGGAGCTGGGTCTAGGCCTCGGGGCTGACGTCCCGGTGTTCGTACAGGGTCAGGCGGCCTGGGCGGAGGGCGTCGGCGACGAGTTCACACCGCTAGTATTGGACGAACCCTGGTATCTGGTGCTGGTGCCCGACTGTCATGTGTCAACCAGGGCCGTGTTTTCCGATCCTGATTTGACACGGGACTCGACGCGCATCACAATAGCCGACTTCCTTGCGGGCGATGACGTCAATGATTGCGTGTCCGTGGTCAGGCGGAGCTACCCGCAAGTGGCTGCGGCCCTCGAATGGCTGGAACAGTTTACACCCGCCCGTCTTACGGGTACGGGAGGGTGCGTGTTCGGTGCTTTCGATAGCGAAGCATCGGCCCAAGCAGTGCGGGATCGGCTGCCCTCGGGTTGGTGTGGCGTCGTGTCTCGGGGCAGCAATCGGTCACCGCTTTTAAAAGCTGAGGAAGATTCTAGTTCCCTGGCTTCCGGCGGCTGACGCGTATCCATCACGGAGCGGTTCCACTCCCAGTTTTCTATGCGCAGGGAAACCTATCCGTGAAGGTTGTTTTTGGGGTGTCGCCAAGCGGTAAGGCACAGGGTTTTGATCCCTGCATACCCAGGTTCGAATCCTGGCACCCCAGCCAGACTAGTGTACCGTCTTATACAGATTGGCTCTGAAGACGTCAATCTGTATAAGACGGTACACTTGGTACCAGTGAAATTGAGGAGAAAGCTGCTGTGCCTGTCAGCAGTATGATGGTGTTTACGGGGAACGCCAACCCCCAGTTGGCCCGGGATATCGCCGCTCATCTGAATCTGCCGATAGGCAAGGCCGCGATTGGCCAGTTCAGCGACGGCGAGATAATGGCGGAGATTCAGGAGAATGTCCGTGGCCGCGATGTGTTCGTGGTGCAGCCGACCTGCGCGCCCACCAATGATCACCTGATAGAGCTGTTGGTGATCATTGACGCTCTGCGTTGGGCATCGGTGGGTCGCGTGACGGCGGTTCTTCCCTATTTCGGGTATGCCCGCCAGGACCGCAGGCCGCGGTCGGCCAGGGTGCCCATCACCTCGCGACTGGTTGCAAAGATGGTCGGCAGCGCGGGGGCGGACAGGGTCCTGACGGTGGATTTGCACTCAGACCAGATTCAGGGATTTTTTGATATCCCCGTGGATAATGTCTACGCCTCGCCGATTCTGCTGGGGGATATCTGGCGTCGGAAGCACGCCGACCTGATGGTGATTTCGCCGGATGTCGGGGGTGTGGTGCGCGCCCGAGCCCTGGCCAAGCGGTTGGATGATGCGGATCTGGCGATTATTGACAAGCGTCGTCCGCGTCCCAATGAGGCCAAGGTCATGAACATCATCGGCGATGTCGACGGACGCAGCTGCGTGTTGATCGACGACCTGGTGGATACGGCCGGAACCCTGCGCCAGGCGGCAACGGCCCTGAAGGAACACGGCGCGTCTCGGGTGGTTGCCTATTGCACCCATGCGGTTCTCTCGGGGCCCGCGGTGGCCAATATCGAGAACTCGGTACTGGATGAGCTGGTGGTAACCGATACCATCCCGCTACGGTCGGGGGCGCAGGCGTGCGGGAAGATCAGGCAGTTGAGTATCGCGGAACTGCTCGCCGAAACCATGCGCCGAATCAGTAACGAAGAGTCGGTCAGCTCGCTGTTTATGGATTAGTTTACTTTGGAGAATGCCATGAGCATCAGTTTTGAGATCAATGCGGAACCCCGCAGCGACACCGGTAAGGGTGCCACCCGTCGCCTGCGTCGCGCGGGCCTGGTTCCGGGGATCATCTACGGGGCGGGCAAAGACCCGGCCATGATCTCGGTCGCCCACAATGAGTTGGTACGGCGCCTGGAGAACGAGGCTTTTTATTCCCATATCCTGACCGTTCATGTCGGGGGGAAGCAGCAACAGGTGGTGCTCAAGGGCCTGCAGCGTCATCCCAGCAAACCCTTTGTCACGCATCTGGATCTGCAGCGGATCACGGCCGGATCAAAGATCACCATGCGTGTCCCCCTGAACTTTATCGGCGAAGATGTTGCACCGGCGCTCAAGCAGGGCGCGTTTATCTCCCACCACGAGATCGATGCGGAAATCATCTGTTATCCGAAGGATCTGCCGGAGTCTATCGACGTGGATCTCTCGGCCATGGACATGGGCGATTCCATGCGCCTGTCGGAGCTTAAGCTTCCCAAAGGCGTGGAAATCCCGGCCCTGGCGGCGGGTCTGGAGCAGGATGTGACGATCGCCTCGGTACAGATGGGAGCTGAGGAGGAAGAAGAGGTTGCCGCGGAGGAAGGCGAAGAACTGGAAGGAGCCGAAGAGGTACAGGCCGAGGAAACCAAGGAAACGAAGGAGGCCGGGGAAGAATAGTCTGGTGGCGACGCGCTGCCGGATGTTTCCGAGCAGAGCGGCTTAGACAGTCAGTTATCTTACGCGGAGGACGGGTCGTGCCCCTTTCGCTATATGCCTGTATCCCCTCTAAAACTCATCGTCGGCCTGGGTAATCCCGGGCCTCAGTACGAGCACACAAGGCACAATACCGGTTTCTGGTTTGTCGACCTGCTGGCACAAAGGCACGGCGAGCGGTTTAGAAACGAAAACCGATTTCACGGGCAGGTCTGTCGGATTCGGGTTGAAGGCCATGATTGCCGGTTGTTGAAACCCATGATCTTCATGAACCGCAGCGGTCAGGCGCTGGTCGCCCTGGCGGCCTATTTCGGGATCGCGCCCGAGCAGATACTGGTTGCCCACGACGAGCTTGACCTGCCGGCGGGCGTCGTGCGTCTGAAACCGGGGGGCGGGGGGCACGCGGGTCACAATGGTCTGCGGGATATCATGGGCAGATTAGGCAGCAGGGATTTTCATCGCCTGCGCATCGGCATCGATCACCCGGAGGACCGCAGACGGGTAACGGACTACGTGTTGAGTCGGCCCGGCACAGCCGACCGGGAGGCTATTGAACAGGCCCTGGAGCAGGCCGCCGACACCCTGTCGGAGCTGTTGGCGGGGGAGTTTCAGCGGGTCATGAACCGGCTGCACACAACCCGCTGAGGATAACGATAATCCAGAGCCCTGAGGGGAACACCCTGAAAAACCCATCCTTGGGTTTCTTGTGTCCCCGGCCTTATACGAGGTCCTTCCATGCACCAAAGACGGGAAGCGAAAAGTGCACTCATCGCTTCCTTAGAAGTGTCGGCTGTAGGCTATCTGGAAGTCGTTCTGATACATTTCTACGTAACCTGTCTGGGACCCCGTGAAGGTGCTGGTTCCGTGTATCTTGTTCTCGAAGGCGTGGGTATACGAGGCAACGATAGCGCTGTCTTTGGTGAATTGGAAGGTCGCGCCGATCGAGGCGTGGTTCTTGATCGTGGCCGGCGCCAGGATGTTGAACAGGGTGTTCACGTCCTTCCAGGGTTCCTCTCCATTGCTGAAGCCGCCGCGGAACGTCCATTGGCTATTGTATTCGTATTGCAGTCCGATGCTGAAGACGTTTACATCCTCCCAACCAAAACCGAGTCCATCGCCACCGCCGAGACGCTTTTCTCCACTGAGCTGGGAAAAAGCGACATTATTTGTGTTGTTCAAGGCATTGATATCGCCGTACCAGATGCGCTTGAAGTCCGCGGCCACAGCCAGCTTGGGGGTGAGGTTGAACGACAGCCCGACGTTTAAAACCGGCGGGATGTCGAACTTGCCCCCGCTGGCGAACAGGCCCTTGTAGTCGTTGAAATCGCTCATGAACAATCTGGACTGGTAGGACACTGCGACATTGTAACTGTCGAACCAGGTTGCCATCCAGCCGACCCGAACGCCGCCCCCATAGGAGTAATCGTAGCCGTTGTTGGTGAGATTGTTGGGAGAGACGGAAAGTGGTTTGAAGGGCTGTAACCCCCTGACCTTGATCCGTTGCGCCGCCAGCATGGGCGTGATGCCGATCGATTGATTCGGCGAGACCTTGTACGCATAGCTGACGCCCATCACCAGTTGAGCCAGATCTATACCGGTGGGAGACCCTGGGCTGAACTCCCCGGTCGGATTGAATAGGGATCCCGGGGGCGCCGCAAAGTTTTCAAAGACCCGGTTGTCGTATTCGGAGTTCATGCCGCCGTGCCCGAGCAACGAGACCCCCACCGTGTGCTTGTCGTTGAGGGGGATGTTCATGGCGAATCCCGGGATCAGAAACATGTCTTCGGAACTCTGGAAGTTGCCGGCCGGGATGCTTGGAAACGGCGGTGGTGGGCCGTCGTCGTTTGCAGTGTACCCGCGCTCCGGCATGAAGAAGTCGACTTCGACGTCGAATCGTTTGTCCAGGCGTGCCAGCCCGGCGGGGTTCGAATAAACGATGAAGGAGTCCTGGGGCAGGGCCGAGCCCGCGCCCGCCATGCCCTTGGAGGCGGTACCGATGCCGTGGGGCATGTAGCCGTTGGTGGCCTGGACGGCAGGTGCGGCAAGACAAGCCGCCAGGGTGGCGGCTGTTAACTGGATCTTTTGGCGCATGAGCCTGCTCCTCCGTTATTCGTTGTAGTGAAACCCCTGATGAGACCTCTATAGTTGTAAATTTGGTACAAAAACCCCCGGCATGGTGGGAGATAATTACTTGTCTGTCAATAAGGTTATGGTAGATTGTTTTTCGTTCGCCCGTTTTTTTGTGTTCTAGCGCTAGCCGTTGCTTTTCTGCCAATTCAAAAATGTTTACTTCATGTTGACACTGCTAACCTTCTCGATCACAATATCGGGCTTACTTTTTGGAGGGGTTCCCGAGTGGCC
>JAUXGQ010000444.1 GCA_030621975.1 Gammaproteobacteria bacterium
AGAACGACATGGCTACGATCCGACTTAGCACTTTTCGTACCATCGTAAAGCGCGACGGCATGGACGGGTTGCTGGATCAGCTGGCAGATAAAGTAGAGGAGGAATAAAGATCCATGTTTCCAAAACCCGTCATCTCTCTGATCGTTCTTATATTGCTCAGCGTCACCCAGTGCGTACTCGCGCAGGCGAAGGTAGCGCCACCGGATCCGGCGGAACGGGTGCAGCGAGGTGTGGAGCTGGTGCTGAGCATCGTCCAGGATAAGACCCTGTCCCAAGATCAAAGGTACGAAAAGGTCCGCGCTATAGTGGAGCAGCACTTCGATTTTCGCAGCATGTCTCAGAGCGTGCTGGCGACGAACTGGAAAAAGGCCTCTCCGGAAGAAAGAAGACGTTTCGTCGATTTCTTCTCGGAATACATCGAAAACATCTATTTCGGGGCGATTGAGGCCTACACCGGCGAAGAGATCGAGTACGGCGAAGGCAGGATTCGGGGCAAACGCGCCCTGGTAGACACCTTCATCGTCACGAAAACCGCCAGGATACCCGTGACCTACAAGCTCAAGCTCAACGACGGGGAATGGTATGCCTACGACGTGATCATCGAAGGCGTCAGCCTGGTGAACAACTACCGCAGGACCTTCTCGGCCATTATCCGCAACGACGGCGTGGACGGCCTGCTGAACGATATCCAGCAACGGATCGACAAATACAAGGCAACCCAGAGGGCCAAGGGAGAAGGTTAGGGTTTGCGCCAAAGGCGGGCCCAAGTGTACCCCGTCACCAATCTGCAGGTCCTTTATCAGACCGGGGATCCCGCATGACCCAGAGCCCGGCATCGAGTCCGCCGCCCGAACAGGTGCTGCTGGTGGACGACAACGCCACCAATCTGCAGATGCTGTTTCACACCCTGAAGGGACGGGGCTACAAACTGCTGATTGCCGGCAGCGGCGAGCAGGCGCTCTCGATTGCCCAAAAGGCCCACCCGGCACTGATGCTGCTCGATATCATGATGCCCGGAATGGACGGCTTCAAGGTCTGCGAGCGATTGAAAAACGACCCGCAAACCAGGGATGTGACCGTCATCTTTCTTTCGGCCCTTACCGATACCGACGACAAGGTTCGGGGGTTCCGTCTCGGGGCGGTGGATTTTGTCTCCAAGCCCTTCCAGGCCGGCGAAGTCACGGCCCGGGTAGACACTCATCTGAAGATTCACCGCCTGGAGCAGAACCTGGCACGACGCAACCGGGAACTGGAACTCCTGCGGGATCAGATACTTCGCGCTATGCGGGAGGGCGTATTCGGCGTCGATGGGGCGGGACGGGTAATCTTCGTGAATCACGCCGCGGCGCAGATGTCCGGCTGGACGGAGGGGGAACTGGTCGGCCGGATCCTGGATGAAGCCCACAACGGGGACCATCTCCTTCCGTTGCTGGGGGCCGAAGTCCGCAAGACCCTCACGGACGCCCGCATGCGTTCCGGCGAGCAGGCCCGGTTCCAAAGCAGGGATGGGAGCACCTTTCCGGTGGAGTACAGCATTGCACCCACCGGCGCCGAGGGGGAGATTACCGGCGCGGTGGTGGTGTTCAAAGACATCAGTGAACGCGCCAGGGCGCAGGCGGAACTCAAGCGGATCCATGAGGCATTGCTGAATTCCCACCAGGACCTGCAGGAGGCCCAGATGCGCCTGATCCAGGCGGCAAAACTGGAGTCCGTGGGCCGACTGGCCGCGGGTGTGGCCCACGAGGTCAAGAATCCCCTGGCGGTCATTCAGCTGGGTTTGGACTACCTGTCAAATTCCCTGCCGGAGGACGCCGTCACAGCCGGCGTGCTCACCGACATGGCGGATGCGGTTACACGCGCCGATACCGTGATCATGGGCCTTCTGGATTTCTCTCGGGAGCACCGGCTGGAGCTGAAAGAGACGGGGTTGAACGAGGTAATCCGGGATTCCCTGCAGCTGGTACAACATGAACTGACCCAGCACAATATCCGCCTGGAACTCGATCTGGACGATTGTATACCCCGGCTCGGACTGGACCCCAACAGGATGCAGCAGGTGTTCATCAACCTGTTCATGAATGCGGTCCACGCCATCGAGAAGGACGGCGTATTGCGGGTCGAGTCCCGACTCGAGACCCTCGAACCGGGCAATCTGGACAAGCACCTCGAGTCCGAAGGCTTTCAGGCCGACAAACCCGTTATCAGAGTGAACGTCGAGGATACCGCGTGTGGGATCGAGAGCGGAGGTGAAGACAAGGTGTTCGATCCCTTTTTCACCACCAAACCCACCGGGGAGGGAACCGGACTGGGTTTGTCGGTTACGCAGAATATCATTAAGCTACACAGGGGCAGCATCCGGATCCGCAATCGGGAGGCGGGGGGTGCGGCAGTCACAATCCTCTTTAAAGCAGCGGCGGGGTCACGATAATGGAAAAGAAAAGAATCCTCCTGGTGGACGACGAACCGAGTCTCACCAGAATGATACGCCTCAACCTTGAGGCCACGGGAAAGTACGAGGTGTGCGAGGAAAACAAGGGCGCCGAAGCGCTTGAAACGGTACGAGCCTTCAAACCGCACCTGATCTTCCTGGACGTGATGATGCCGGACATGGGGGGGGATGAGGTGGCTGGCCAACTCAAGGAGGACGCCGGACTCAAGGACATCAAATTCGTATTTCTTACCGCGATCGTCACCAAAGACGAGACCGGAGAGGGGGGAAGCGACATCTCCGGACATACCTTTCTCGCCAAACCCGTCAAGGCCGATGAGCTCATCGGCTGCATCGAACGTTTTCTCGGAAAATAACCGGCCCCCCTGCTGAGAAATGCAACCACGGATGAACACGGATAGACACGGATTTTTGTGATAAGCGAGAGCGGGTGAACCATCGGCCGGACCAACCCTCAACGGGAAGGTAAGGGTAACAGTTGTTTTATCTGTGTTAATCCGTGTCCATCCGTGGTTAAGAGCTCTTGTACGATCTACCCAAAGATATTTAACCGCAGAGGACGCAGAGGTGCGCAGAGAAATAAATTTAAACCAAATCAGTGGGCAAGTGGTTGATGCGGCCATGAAAGTCCATACTACGCTTAGTACGGGATTGCATGGAAATACTTACCGCCTATG
>JAUXGQ010000421.1 GCA_030621975.1 Gammaproteobacteria bacterium
GCTGTAGTGGCAAGGACGGCAGCGTGGAGTTTCGTCAGCAGCACTGCGACCAGGGCCGCCAGCAGGAGGTGCAGGTGGATACAACTCCAACGGGTTGGATGCCGCCGCGGGTGAAGCCCGAATCCAAACGGGACAAGCGCGCCCGGAAACCGCGCTCGAAGACTGTCTCCAAGGGTGTTAACCGGACGGCTGAGCTCAAGCAAAAGCAGGAGAAGGAGTGCTGGCGTACGCGGAAACGACTGGACAAGCTGGAATGGAGGATGCGGCGCGGCTACAAGGCGGGCAAGGGACCAGGGCTGCGCCGCCAGAGACGCGAGCACGAGGACTATCTCAGGAAGTTTTGTTGATTTCCGTGTGAACGTTCTAGCCCGAATTTCTCACCGGGGTGCGGATTTTTGGTTCGATTCAGCTTCGCATGTTGGACGATTTTCAGCGAATGTAGGCTGGGGCTTGCCCCAGCTCTTTTTTTCGCGAACCGATACGCAGTAACGCTGGGGCAAGCCCCAGCCTACATTCGCAGTTCAGTCCGTAGGAGCCCGCTTGCGGGCGAATCGGTGTCGCAGCAGCTTCGACATCTTCATTCAGTTAATCGCACAGATCGCTCGTGAAAAACAGGAGAAAACTCTGTGATCTCTGTGCCTCTGTGGTGAATATATTAGCCCGGTATCCCGGAGCCGCGGGATCGCGAACCTTCAGGTCAGGCTGCCGTTCGTGCAGATCAGGGCTCGGTAGCCGCATATCCCAGCCGCCGGCGCAGATGAACGAGGAGCTCCCGGCCCACCTGCTCCGGGTCGGCCGGTCCCCCCAGCGCCGCCAGTTGGGTGACTTCCAACCCCCGATAGCCGCAGGGGTCTATGCGGGTGAAGGGTTCCAGGTCCATGTTCACGTTCAGGCTCAGGCCGTGGAAGCTGCAACCCCGGCGCACCCGCAGGCCCAGGGCGGCGATCTTTGCGCCGTCCACGTAGACGCCCGGCGCATCACGGCGGACCTTCGATGTGATGCCATAGTCGTCAAGTAAAGCGAGCACCGATCGCTCCAGCAGGTTCACCAATCCGCGAACACCCAGTCCCGCGCGGTGCAGATCCAGCAGCACGTACACCACCAGTTGTCCGGGGCCGTGATAGGTGACCTGTCCACCCCGGTCCACCTTGATTACGGGGATATCCCCCGCATCGAGCACATGCTCGTCCCTGCCTGCCTGACCGAGCGTAAACACCGGCGGATGTTCCACCAGCCATATCTCGTCCGCCGTGCTCGGTTCCCGAGTGTCCGTAAAGAGCTGCATGTGCCGCCACACCGGCAGATATTCTTTCAGGCCAAGATGCCGTACTTTGAGTTCCCTTTGTCTTGTACGGCGCGTCGATGGCGGTTCGCTCAGAGACACATCACTACTTTTTCGTGATCCGCCAGCGCCTGATAGATCGCATCCAGTTGTTGCTTGCTGGTGGCCTGTACGGTGACGGTCACCGAAACCCACTTGCCTCCCCTGCTGGCGCGGGTCTTTACCGACCCCTCGCGCAGATCCGGCGTGTGCCGGCGCACGATTTCCACCACCAGATCGTCAAAACCCGCTTCCGACCTGCCCATGGCCTTGATCGGGAAAGCGCAGGGAAATTCCAGCAGGGTTTCGCTCATTCGATGATCTTGTTAATCGGAAGTTCGATGATTCCCCGGGCGCCCGCGAGGTGGAGAGCGGGGACCAGTTCCCGGACCTGCTTCTCCTCCACCACGGTAGTGACATCCACCCAGTTCTCATCGGCCAGGGTGGACACGGTCGGGGTGCTCAGGGCCGGCAGCAGTTTCACTACTCCCTGGAGGCTCTTGCGCGGCACGTTCATGGACAGGGTGACGCGGGTGGCCGCGGCGATGGCGCCATTGAGCATCATCAACAGGCGTTCGATCTTGCTCCGCTTCCAGTCGTCGTTGAGGGCATCGTGATTGGCGATGAAGCGGGGTGTGCTCTCCAGCACCACGTGCAGGATCTTCAGGTTGTTGGCGCGCAGGCTGGAGCCGGTCTCCGACACGTCGACGATGGCGTCAGCCAGGATCGGCGGCTTGACCTCGGTGGCGCCCCAGGAAAACTCCACGTCGGCGCGGACACCGTGATCGCTGAGGAAACGGGTCGTCATGCCGACCGCCTCGGTGGCGATACGCTTGCCGTCAAGGTCCTTGACGTCGTTGAAGGCGGATTCCTCCTTGGCGGCCATCACCCAGCGCACGACCCCGTAGTTGGGCCAGGGTGCGTGCAGGTTCGCCAGTTCCTTCACGTCGGCGCCGGTCTCCAGGATCCAGTCCAGACCGGTGATGGCGCCGTCCAGGATGCCCTGTTCCACGTAACGGGCCATCTCCTGGGGTCGGATCAGGATGCACTGGATCTCGGCGTCGTCGATATCCGGATAGTAGGAGCGGCCCGCGATACGCAGGTCGTAACCCGCCAGGCGGAACAGTTTCTTGGTTGTTTCCTGGAGGCTCCCCTTGGGGATGCCCAGGCGCAGGCGGTCGTTGGCTTCAATCATTTCTTATATACCTCTTGCGGGTCGAACACCTGGACACCCACGTCGGTGACACCCTGATTGTCGACCTTGCGAAAGAAACAACTGCGTTTGCCCGTGTGACAGGCGGCATCGCCGACCTGCTGCACCTTCATCAGGATCGCGTCGCCGTCGCAGTCGATGTAGAGCGACTCGACCTTCTGCACGTTGCCGCTTTCCTCTCCCTTGTGCCACAGCTTGTTGCGGGAGCGGCTCCAATATACGGCCTCGCCCAGTTCCAGGGTCCTGGCGAAGGAATCCTCGTTCATGTTGGCCACCATAAGGATCTCGCCGGTTTCTGCGTCCTGGGCGATGGCGGTGACCAGCCCATTGCCCTTGCTGAAGTCCACCAGTTCACGGAGTTCGGGATTTAAGCTCATGTTTGCCAGGTTCTTTTCATCGTCTTGAAGGTAATCGTAATAGAATACCGCGAAGCGCGTTGTTCGCCCACTGTTTCGTTGAGCGAGCCCTGGCCCTCGACAGCTCGAAACGGGTCTTCCAACCCGTAGGAGCCCGCTTGCGGGCGAACACCGCTGGTGAACGGTACATGTTCGCCCGCAAGCGGGCTCCTACGGGTCCTGACCGTCCAAGAGATTAAACTGAAGTCGAGCGCATTTGGCCCGATGGGACGCCGGCCTGCCCTGCAACTTGACAAACTCCGCGGGCCGGTCTCAAACTGCGTCGCGGTGTTTCCCATTGAATAAGGAGAACCAGGGTGCGGGAAAAACTCTTTGTGATCTTTGGTGCCGGCAACGACGCC
>JAUXGQ010000217.1 GCA_030621975.1 Gammaproteobacteria bacterium
CTTTGCTCATGCTGGATGCCAGATCCGGATAGCGCCCATTGAGCTCATCGAGTCTCCTGGCGCAGGAGTCCAGCTCTTCGTCGAGCCTCTGGACCCGGTCCGTACCGAGAGCAAGGTTATCGTCGTTCATTTGCGGGTTTGTCGGCACCGTGGCCAGTAAACTTTAACGGTTATCTGCGCCCGCCAGTGAGGGGCCGGTACCCGCCAGGATTTCCATCGCCAGGCCCGAAAATGCGCTATCCCGGGCGCACTCCTCTCATCAAGCGGACCGGGCACAGGAAGATACTTCTTCCTGTCAAAGCGTTGCCGAAGAAGCAGGCATGGCAGCCATCCGACAGGCTGTCCTGCCCGGTTTTTGGCCCAATCGGGCCTTGCATCCTGGGCGATCGGCCTTGCCACATAGACCCGAAAATCCGAACCCCGGCAACGAGTCCGGGCTATTGGAGGGGCTGAACGGGAACTGCTGCGTCCGGCGGCGGAGTCTCGTCACCGGTGCCGATATCCCAAAAACGTACGCTTGCGTCATCACTGGTGGTCGCGAGGTAGCGGGAGTTCGGAGCGAAGCTGACGTCGGAACCGCAGAGGGCGTGTTTTTGTAACCGCTCCAGTACCAGACCACTGCTTGGATCCAGGATGTCCACGGCGCTGTCGGTCTGGCGACTGATGGCGGCCAGCGAGCCTTCTTCGCTGAAGCTTATGGAAGAGATGATGCCGTGATGCTCCGTAGGTAGCACGACCAGCCTTTCGTTATCCAGGGACCAGCGGAAAATGTTAAACCATCCGCTACCCATGAGGTATTTGCGATCTGGCGAGAAGGCCAGAGACCAGACATCGCTTGCGGGCGCCTCCAGGTCCCGAGCCGGACCGCCTTCGCGCCACAGAAACACCTGACCGTCGGTGCCGCTGGATGCCAGTATCGAACCGCCCGACTGGATCGCCACCGCCTTTACCTTCCCTTGGTGCAACCGCTGCCGGTAGAGGGGCTCCAGGTCCGGAAGCGCCCAACCCTGAACCGATCCGTCGCTGTAACCCGTCAGCAACCGACGCGACGCCGACTCGAAGGCGATCGCCGTCACTGGACCGGTGGTCACCAGACGCCGTTCCAGGACGCCGGGCTGAGACCAAAGCGCCAGGGTCCCGTCCCAGCCCGCACTCAATATGCGATCCTGACCATCGATAAACGCCAACCCTGTTACGGGGCCGTCGTGCGCCCGCCAGCCGGGTCCCGCGCCCCCTTCCGGCAGACTCCATAAGCTCACCCATCCGCCCAGCCCCCCGGACGCCAGCAAGGTGGAGCCTTGATTGAACGCCACTACGCTTCCGCTGGTATGGGCGTCTTCCCGGCTCCAGTCCGATGCCCGCCGGGGCGCCGATGCACATGCCGACAGCAGGCCCAGCACCAAGCCCATTACGATAATTCGCGGGTACATGTCAGTTCGAATATTCCCCTACCTTCAACGTAAGCGGCCAAACCACCTTTTTCACGGTGCCGGAATGACCCCATGCCTCGGCTAGAGGTTCCACAAGCGCCGCGACGGGATCCTTACCCCTCGCCTGCTTATATTTCTGCACCGCGGACCAGGTCCCCAGATAACCGGTCAATCGGCTAAACGACCAGTTTGCGAACATACTCACGTTCGGCGATTCGATTTCCTCGAAGGGAAACTCAACACCGCGATAACCGTCCTCGATCAGCCTTCTTTCGGGTGGCCAAAATTCGCCGACCAGGTCCCAATAAAGCTTGTCGATAACGGCATCGAGCTCGGGTGATATTCTTAACAGATTGTAGGACCAAACCGCAATTACGCCTTTGTTCTTCAGAACCCGTTTTGCTTCCCTGAAAAACACTTTTGAATCGAACCAATGGAGGGCTTGCGCTACTGTAATCAAATCGATAACGCCGTCTCCGATACTGGTATTCTCCGAAGGTTCCACCCGATAATCAATCTTCTGATCTTCTGCCGCGTTTGCTATTTGCTTCTCACTTGCATCGGTAGCGATCACTTTGGCGAAGTATCTTGCGAGACCTTTTGCCGCCTGGCCGGTTCCAGTCGCGCAGTCCCATGCTGATTCTCGATCGGGTGGGAGAGATGCCAGATAGCTGAATAAGCTGTCCGGGTATGCGGGCCGGTATCGCCGGTATTGTTCCGAATGCCCGGAAAAGTGATCTTTGAACCCAGTGTGACCCATGTGAGCTTCAGGAGGCCGCTTCGCGGAAACGACAACTGCCTGAGTGTCATAAAACAAATCGCTGGATGCTGGCCTCACCCAAAAGGCGAAGCCGTTTCGGAGTGTATACCTTGTCAAGCTGCCGTTTTCAGGTTGAATCAGAGATTCAGCCTAACCGAAAAGACTCCGTTCGTAAAATTTCGGTCCGGGCCATTTCCGATGTAAAGACCTTGTTTACCTCGGGCTCGAGTCATGAATGACCATGCTATGGACCTACATAAATAGACTTTGCCGCAGACACCAGCCGCTCCAGTGGTCGCTTCCTCACCGAGTAGTTGAGGAGGAAAACCTCCGCTAGCTCCCCCGCCTCCATCAGGTAGTCGTCGCTGGTAAGCAGCCCATCGATAAGATTCAGATCGAGCGCTTGTTTACCGTGCCAGTATTCTCCGGTAGCTACTTTGTCTATATCCAGCTGGGGTCTGTATTCCCGCACGAATTCCTGAAACAGGGAATGCGTTTCGTCCAACTGGGCCTGAAGTTTGGCCCGGTCCTCTTCCGTATTCTCCCCGAACAAGGTCAGGGTTCGCTTGTATTGACCCGCCTTTAACTGCTCGAAATCAATCCCGTGCCGATCCATTAAGCGGTGCAGATTCGGCACTTGGGCCAGCACCCCGATCGACCCGAGAACGGCGAAGGGAGCCGCGATAAGCCGATCGGCAACACACGCCATGAGATACCCCCCGCTGGCCGCGACCTTGTCCACGGCGACCGTGAGTGGAATCTCACGCTGCCTGATCCGCACAAGCTGGGATGCTGCCAGACCGTGTTCGTGTACCAGTCCACCGGCGTTTTCCAGGCGCAGGAGCACCTCGTCTTCGGGTTTGGCTTCCATCAGGATCGCCGTAATCGTTTCGCGAAGCGCGGCAACCGCAGTAGCCTTGATATCACCATGGAAATCCATAACGAAAACGCGCCTTCGCACCTTCGCTTCCCGGCTGATTCGTTTCGCCTCTTGGGTGCGCTTCTCCTTGTCCGCCTTGATCGACTGTTGGAACTGCTTCTTCGGTACGGTTGCTTTTTTCAGCACTTTAGCCATCAGCCGGTGTTTCTCGTTGAGATTAATGATCTCCAACCGTTCCGGCAAACGCCTTTGCGTCAACTTCGAGCGCCTGATCAGCAGCAGGATCACACCAACCGCAAACACCACCGTAAGGGTTTTCGCCAGAAAAAGACTATAGTCGAATAGCAGTTCTGTCATCAGTTGTTTCCGAAGTAGCGAACGGGTGACGAAATACCGGGCCCCGTCTGAACCCTCTATACCGCCTCCGCGGAACAGAAGCAGCGGCGTCATGGGCCATAAACACAATTGATAAAAAAATAGTACCGTTTGTAGATCTTTGCTAGGAATTAACCTATTATTCCCACTGTGATTGATAACCTGGGCATAGAAGAACCGCCCGCGGTCTGATTATCCCTGCAATGCACAGGCCCAGCGAACTGAACAATAAAATAAAACGAAAGCAGTGAAATCTGACCCCGCTTCGGCGGGGTGTTTTTATTCCCGCACTGTTAAATCGTCTGAATCACCATTGAATTTTCATCGTCCGCACAGAGGCAGAAGCTCGGAGAAACAGGCCCCTCGCCCCGGTTTGGTGGAAACCGATATACTGCCCCGGTGCTGTTCGGTGATGATGAAATAGGAAACGGACAACCCAAGTCCCGTGCCTCTACCCACCGGTTTGGTGGTAAAGAAAGGCTCGAATACCCGACCTCTCGTCTTCTCGTCCATCCCGGGCCCGTTGTCTTCTACGTCGATGCAGGCGTAGTCATCTTCGCGTCCCGTGCGCAGGGTGATTCGATGCGGCAGGGGACTGTCCGCATCGATCATAGCCTCGGCCGAGTTTTTCACAAGATTCAGCAGTACCTGCTCTATTTCCGTGCGGTCGCAAGGTACGGGCTCCAGATCCCTGTCGAAGTCCCGCACAATCTCGATATGTTTGAAGTCGTATTTCTTTTTCAAATCGTAATCGCTGCCCGCCAACCGCACCACGGTCTCCAGCATTTCCTCTACCCGAACCGGTATCAGCCCACGGGAGCTACCGCGGCTGAAGCTGAGCATATCAGCCACAATCAGGTTGGCCCGGTCGCCCGCCTCCCGTATAGCATCCAGGAAGGCCGGAATACGCCGTTTTTCCAGGTAACGCTGAACCTGCCCGAGGTCCAGGTCGAGGGATTGGGCGGTCTCGCGATTGGCGGGTAATTCAGGCGACAGACGACGCACGACATTCTGACAACTCTGGAGAACACCGCTCAGGGGATTCTTGATCTCATGGGCCATACCCGCGGCCAACCCGCCCATCGACATCATCTTCTCCGTTTCCACCATCATTTGCTCGATGCGGACCCGGTCGGTGATGTCGTCCACCCGGATGACCGCCCCTACCGCGTGATTGGCCATCAACGGATAAACCATTACGTCCGAATAGCGTATCTGCCCTTCCTCCTCCGTAACCAGCCGCTCTGAGTGCACCGGCGCCTGAATGTTGATAGCCTCATGCACCTTGTCGAGTTGAGACTCAAGCTGCGGGCACAAGTCTACAAAACTACGTCCCATCGCCTTGTCGACTGAGACACCGGTCGCC
>JAUXGQ010000301.1 GCA_030621975.1 Gammaproteobacteria bacterium
GCTGCGTTGCAACATCTTGAAAGAGAGCCGGCTATTGCTGCGATGTTGCGCCTTGCTCTCGGCAATTTATCCTCGCCGTCTGATCGCAGTTATTTAGCATTTGAGGTACTAGTTAGTCGAGAGCGGCTTCATTGATTTGAGATCGGAATTGTAACCAAAGGCAAAATAATAGTTGACAATATAATTAACTGCTAATATTCTACTCAACCATCGAAGCACAGCAAGAAACACTGTGCTGAAACTCGATAGACGAACCAACTTATTCTGACACTTTAATAGGAGAATACGAACCATGACCAAAATTACCAAAATCGCCGCCATCGCCGCGCTGCTGAGCGCTTCCGCTTCTGCCTCCGCCTTCTGGGGCGGTCCCGGTATGGGCAGCTGGGGCGACGACTTCTTCGGCGACGGCTGGGGTGACTTCAACATGAGCATGAACACCCACACCAGCGGCTACGGACGCGCACGTGGCTACGGCTACAACTACTATGCTCCTTACGGATACGGCCCCTACGGCTCCCCTTACTACGGTGCCTATGGTTACCCCCAGGTTGCTCCGTACGCGGTCGCCCCGGTGGCTCCTCAGGTGCCTGCCTCCGCCAGCAAGTAAGTGTCGCCAGGACATCCAGCCAGCGCACAAGGAAGTGCTAACCGCCACCGGCGGTTTTTTTGAATACCCTCTACCAATTTGAGAGATTTTGATATGAAGACTGTTACCAAGCTGATTACCGCGGTGGCCCTGGCCACCGCAAGCGCGGCCGTCAACGCCGCAGACGTCCAGTCAACAACCCCGGTTTTTACCCCCTTCGCTCCGTTCGCCATGACTGAAACCCAGCAGACGGCGATTGCCGAATACCAGAAAATGATCGCCGAGCAGCAGAGGGCCTTCGCCGAACGGCAGGCGACCGCAGTCCGCAACGCCGTGGAGGCGCAACGCAACTTCGCCGAACAGATGGCCGCCGCATCCATGGCGCCGGCCCCGTTCACCAGACCCATTGCACCCGGCGCGCCCTTTGCGATGCCTGAGGTGCCTGAGTTTCCGGCACCTTTCGAGCTGTCCGAGTTGCCCGCGGCTCCGAGCATCGCCGGCCTGGACCGGGAAAGTCGCCGCACCGAGATGCGCAAATACATGCAAGAGCGCCGTAACGCCATGCGCAAACTGATGCAGGAGCAGCGCGACGCCACCCTCCAGGAACGCGATAAATATCTCGAGCAGATGGTTCGCATCCACCCAGAGGTCTAATGTCTTTTCTCCATGAGGTGGGCGGCCTTCGCCGCCCACTAGGAGCCAGCGCTTGTTATCCCCTGGTCCACTCATACTGTTTCCACATCCCTGCAGCAGCAGGTTCCTTGAGCCCGTTCACATACGCAACCACGGATGAACAGGGATAGACAGGGAACATTCGGGCAAGGAATCGGCGGTCGCCAAAGACTACTGCTATTATGTCTTGAGCTGAACCGATGCGCATTGGTCGCCGGCATCCGGATACAGGCCCGCCCCCCAAACCACGCCAGGAGGCTGAAACCGACGGTCTTTCCACTTACCCGCCAGGAGGAGCCATGAAGGTCAATATCGAGATCGACGTTACGCCCGAGGAGTTCAGAAAACTCATGGGCTGGCCCGATGTTCGAGGCTTCCAGGATGAACTGCTCGAGCACCTCCGAAAGCAGATGCAGGCCGGAGCCGAGGGCTACGACCCCCTGAGCCTGATGAAACCCTACTTGTCGCAGGCGGCGGGCACCATGGACGCCTTTCAGACGATGATGGGCGGGTTGATGCAGAACTATGCCCAGGGCGGGGAACAAGACCCCGATCAATCAGATGAGAAATCCTGATACGGTCCGGGAATCTTTCGAAGCGACCGCATCACGCGGCACCCTCAACGCAACAATGCATCGTCCTCCTCGTCTACCCAGGGTTCCGCGGCAATCGCCAGCGCCTCACAGGCTGCCTCGGCGATGTCCTCCTCATCGGAGTAGGCGAGGTCGCTGAGGATCTCCGCCGCCTGTCGCGGGCGGATACCGGCAATGGCATCGATCGCGGCGAGCAGCAGGGGCTTGTCGGTTTGCTCCGCGGTTATGAGCGCAGCGACCTGCGGCCAGGCCGCATCCAGTCCCCAGTTGCCCGCCGCGCAAACCGCCTCATAGCGAATGTCGGAGTTATTGCTGTCCAGCGCCGCAAGGATCTGCTGATCGAAACCTCGTACGAAACGCATGCCAAACACGGCGGTGAGTCGCCAGTCTTGGTCGTCGCTGGAATAGGCTGTGCGGATAGCATCCTTTTGCCAATCTTGCGGGGCGTGTACCGCGGCTTCCAGGATCCGCCGCCTCACCTCCTTCGGAATATTCTCCTCGCGATAAAGCTCGTGCAGCGATTGCTGGACCTCGCGGAACGTGCCCTCGGAAAGCAGTATGTCGTCGGGGTCCTCGAATCCAAAGATCTCCATGTGTTCGAGGACCGGACCCAGCGAGCCCGCCGCCATCGCCCGCAGCTCATCGCCTTCACGGTCATTGCGCAGGACCGAAAGCAACGCAATGGCGAGGTCCTCATCGACAACGGTCAGGTTACCGGCCAGGTCAGCCGCGAGCAGGCGCTCGGACTCAACCCTGGTCTGATCACGGAGAGCCTCGAGTACCATCGCTCCCGCGTTCCCTGGCCAGTCCCAAGGTGCAAGATCGTTCAGGTGCTTGAGGTCCATGTCGTTGTCTCCAAGGGGGTTGTCGGTGTCAGGTATCGGCAGCGATGGAAAGCTACTTGAGATCAGATCGATAGCAGACTTGAACAAAAAAGCTCTGCGAATCAGCGTAACAGGTGGGGCGCCAATCCCAGGATACCGATCAGGATCAGGTAGAGCGCGACGATGTAATTCAACAGCCGCGGCATGATAAGAATCAGGACGCCGGCAAGCAGCGCAATCAACGGATGAATAAACGGATTGTGCATCGATTTCTCCTTCACGCCGTTTATACAGCCCTTAACCCTGATAAAGCCTCGTTCAGCTTGTCTGTAGGGGTTAAAGGCTGTTTTAGCTTCCGACAGTGTACCTCCCGGTCGAAAAGAACACCAATACTGCGGTAAAGTAGGCTTTCTTCCCAGCCAAGCCTCGCAAAACGAATCCTTCCAGGCGAACCCAATCATGACCAAACGGATGAGATGGGACTGGGCGAGACGGTACAGGCCATCGCCGCCTGTGAGTTGTTGCGGCGTCTGCAAGGCATCCAGCGCGTGCTGGTGGTCAGCCCGGCCTCCCTCAAGACCGAATGGGAGGAGCAGATCGGCAAGTTTAGCGAGCTGCCCTCCCTGGTGGTGCAGGGACCCAGGGCGAAACGGCTCAAACAATATCGCGAAAACAGTTTTTTCTATCTGACCAACTATGAGCAGATCCTCTCCGACCTCTCGACCGTCAACGAACAACTGAGCCCAGACGTCGTGATTCTGGACGAGGCCCAGCGCATCAAGAACTGGCAGACGAAGACGGCGGAAACCATCAAACGCATGAGCAGCCCTTATGCCTTCGTGCTGACCGGCACACCCCTGGAGAACCGTATCGACGAGGTCTACTCCATCGTGCAGTTTCTGGATCCCCACATCTTCGGCCCCCTGTTTCGCTTCAACCGGGACTTCTACGAGCTGGACGAGAAGGGCCGCCCCAGCGGCTACAAGAACCTGGACCAGATGCATCGGCGGCTGCGCCCCGTCATGCTGCGCCGGCGCAAGGACGAGGTGGAAGGCGAACTCCCGGGGCGCACCGTCAACAACTACTTCGTCGAGATGGCCCCGGAACAAAGCCTCCGTTACGAGGAATACTACAGTCCGCTTCAAGAACGACCCGGATTGCCGGCTGTTCCTGTCCACGGACTCCGGGAGCGTCGGACTGAATCTGCAGGCCGCGGACGTGGTGATCAACCTGGATCTGCCCTGGAACCCGGCCAAGCTGGAACAGTGCATCGCCCGGGCCTGGCGCAAGCACCAGACCCGTCCCGTCCAGGTGATCAACCTGGTAACGGAAGGGACCATAGA
>JAUXGQ010000401.1 GCA_030621975.1 Gammaproteobacteria bacterium
CCTCGAACCACTTGATGTCCGCCGTAGAGAAATCCCATTCCAGAACCCGATCCCACTTTTTGGACCAGGTGACGAATTCCTCCGCCTGCTCGGCCCAGAAAGCGTCAGAATCTTCCACCGAACGCCGATACATGTCCTCGTACCGGGACTTATTGATGTGAGCGTGTTTGGCGAAGGCCTTGGTAACTGGATAGATCTTGTCTTCAGCCATGTTTTTCTCCTTTGGTAGTGCCTGCTGAATCGAATCGTGAAGGAAAAGCTACTTCTTACAAACAGGGTGCTTTCCCCGGTTCAGTACAAATGCCTGGACGGCAGGTTTCGGTTTACGCCCTGGGCGTTGTCGCGCCTTGGGCCCTGTTTTTTGTTACCGAGGAGCCTGCTATCAATCCAGGGTACAGCATGTATGCAATGCTACTCAAATGCCCGGCATACGATCGGACGGGTAACCAGGTTTTTGGGGAATCTTACACTCGCCGGACGCGCAACGACCACTGGCACAGCCTAGATGGCGGTTGACCAGGAAGAATGCGGGCAGCAGCACCGGAAACAGGGCGACCCAGACCCAGTCCACGCCTCCCGCGAAATTTTCGGGTTCTAATAACCAGATAGTGAAGTTCAAGCCACTATAGTAAAACAGAATGGCGAACACCACCCAGAGCATGCGCCGCGCGAGCGGATGACTAAAAAATTTATTCATAATTTTCAACCTGGTAGAAAACCCGGGCTAGGAGCCTGTCCGAGAATAGAAGCCGTAGCGAGGGGAAGTCCATTTTGAGTCCATTTTTTCGGTCATTTGAGGCGAATAGTTATTCGTATTTAACGAGAATGAGCGGAAAAATGGGCCAAAATGGCTTTTCCGCAGTAGGCTCTCTATTCTCGGACAGGCTCCTAAAATACCTCGGTTTCGAATTCATCCTGCAGCTGCTCCTGCAAGCGCTTGACTACCCGCATGGCCGTGCGCAGCGTACTGCGGGTCTGCGTCGTCAGCTGGTCGGGATCGATGAGTTTATCCAGAGCCTTACCCTGTTGCGCCTGGTGGATCTCGTGACTGAGCAGCAGATCCAGCAATTGATCATAGGCTTCGGACAGGCTGGCGCTGAAGTCGTCGGACAGCTTGCCCAGGCGCACCAGCGCGTTGAGGCGATCCATGGTGTTTTGCACGGCGACGCCGTTGTGCAGCGCGAATATGCGGACTGCGTCTGCGACCAGGCGTAGTCCGTTGCGTTTGAGATCGATGTGTGCGCCCTGCTCGTTTTTGATGGTGGTGATGAGTTGGTTGAAGAAGCCAAGGGCCGGTCGCCCCTCGGCGTCGTCCTTCGCCATCATTCGGAGCAGGCGCGGTCTTCGTTTCAATCGCGACAGGGCATGCCGGCGCAATTCGAGGGTGAGGGTGTCGTTGCCGTACAAGGTGTCGAAATCGAACACCACGTTGGACCAGCGCGCCGCCTTTTCGGTGGGACGCTTGGTGATATGGCTGACCTGTTTTTTCCACTGGCTGAGTGTCTTGTGGAACATGGGATTACGGGCCATGATATCGCCCGGACAAAGGGTGTAACCGACCCGATCCAGGTTTTTGTTCATGCGCTGGGCGAAACGTTCGAACCAGTCCTTGACTTCTGCTTGGTCGCTCTTCGGACCGTCCTGCAGGATGATGCCGTTGTCCTGATCCGGATTCAGAAGCATCTCCTTGCGTCCCCCCGAACCCATGATGAGAACGGCGAATTCGATGGGTGGGGCCCCATGGTCCTTCTTCTCCATCCATTCCAGCGTCAGCTCCACGGTGCGCCGCTGAATAGCCAGATGGGTTTCACTCAGATAGCGGACGGCGGCGCTTGCCTGGCGGTTGGATTCCCGGAGCTCGGCGGCGATCTTCGGAATCCGGCCGTTCAACAGGGCCAGCTCCTTGATGCTGTGGGCCTCGGGTATCTGCGTGGTGAGCGTACTGGGCTGGGATATCAGGGCGCGCAGGAGATCGGATTGAGACAGTACCCCGAGGGGTTTATCCGCATCGACGACGACCAGGTACTTGACCCCGTACTGCTGCTGGATCTCTTCGGCCTTCCAGAGCGGGGTGTCCGGTTGCACGGTATAGGCGATCTGGCTGCCTGCCTGAATAATACGGTCCTCGGGTCTGGCGGCGTTGAGCAGGACCGCCTGTGCGAGTCTGGCGTAGCTCATCATGCCGAGCAGCTTGCCGTCTGCGTCGGTCACCACCAGGCTGCCGATGCGCCGTTCTTCCATGAGTTTGAAGGCCTCACGCAGGCTCAGGTCCGGACCGCAGGCCGTCACTGGCGATTGCATCACGTTGGCGACCGGCTGTGCCAGGGTCCCGCTGCTGATGCCCCGATCCGGGCTGCGGTCGCGTAGTTTCTGCGCTATGACCCGATTGAGCAGATTGAAAAGGGGAGGGAAGTCCTGTTCCAGTTGACGCAGCCGTTGCGCGGTGACTTCGAGCACCACGGCGTCGGTGGTCGCAATCGCGGCCGCCGCATGGGGCGCGTTGTCCAGATAGTTCGCCAGTCCCAGGAAGTCGCCGATCGGGATATCCGCCTCGGTGCCATCGAGCCGACGCAGGAGTATATGTCCGGACAGGAGGATATAAATGACCTCCCGATAAGTATCCCCGGCACGAAACAGCGCTTCTCCCGCCTCGATTTCCCGGGTCGTGGCCGCATCGATGAGCGCCTGCAGGACCGAGACGTCCAGATGACTGAAGCAGCGGGTCTCGGCGAGTACGGCCAGTGGGGAGTCAGGGGTTTGCAGTGTATCTGTTTGGGGCATTTCTGGCTCAGCGAAAGGGTTTTTAGCGTTGACGATTTCCGGTATTCTATACTTTAGAAAAAGCTGGAGAATTTTCGATCCCGAGGTCCCGAGCATGCATCGTCATCGCCCTGATAACCCGGACGCGCAGGATGTCGTCACGGTCGCGGCGTTGCTCGATACCAACGAGTTTCGCGTGTTTGGTCTGGCTTATCAGCGCTGGTTCGGCCGTCATTCCGATGACGCGTTTATCGAGCCGTATTTCGTCTCTTACATGTTCCAGTATGCCGTGCCCTTCTGGGTGCGTTATTTTACCCGTGAGGTGATCACGCGCGACCGCGCCGGAACACTCAGGGCGGGGGATTACGGTCTCGCGCAGCCCCCGGCCAGCCCGCGCATGCTGCGCCGGGGCAGGAATTACGCTATCTTGCTGCTGGCGATCTGCATGCTGCTGCTGTTGCTGGTATCGCATTCCCCCGAGGAGTTGTTGGAGGCTGCGAAAAACTGTTATTTTCCTCCCTGTTACTGAATCGCGCACCGACCTTTGCCTAGGAGGCTGTCCGAGAATGGGGATCGACCGGTTTGTTGCTCCTGCAAAACCGGCACTTCCGCCATCCATGGCGGTCGTAGCGAGCGGACGTGGGGCCGAGACGGATTTCGTGC
>JAUXGQ010000316.1 GCA_030621975.1 Gammaproteobacteria bacterium
GCAGGGATGCCGCAGCCGAGCGTACACGGGTGTATTCACAGCGGATGTGGCCAGATAGGTCTGCATAACCCACTGCTTTGAATACAGTATTTCGCCTGAATTTCTACCCGCGCTCGGGGGTGAGTTTCACAGACAATGCGGCTCGTAATGGGGGACAGCCTGATATCGCCAGGTAACTCAAACCAATCTCACGCGAGCAAAACGGCGCTTCCCTACCTGGTACACATGCGGTCCGCCAGCTTCGATCACAAGCGATCTGTCCGAAACCTTCTCACCGTCGATCTTCACCGCCCCCTGCTTGATCATGCGAAAAGCCTCTGACGTGCTGGAAACCAATCCGGCGTCTTTCAGGAGATTAGCGATCGGCAGGCCTCCTTCGGGCGCGGACAGCTCGATTTCCGGCATTTCGTCCGGCATTGCTCCGTGCCGGAACCGCGCCACAAAATTCTCGTTGGCCTTGTTTGCGGCCGCCGTATCGTGAAACCGGGCAACCAGCTCTTCGGCCAGACGCACCTTGACATCCCGGGGATTCAGTCCCGCCTCCACCTCCTTACGCCAGGAAAGGATGTCTGAGAGCGGCCGGAAGCTGAGCAACTCAAGATACCGCCACATGAGATCGTCCGAGATGCGCATGAGCTTGCCAAACATCTCGTCCGGGGGATCCGTAATCCCGATATAATTGGCGAGCGACTTGGACATCTTCTGTACCCCGTCGAGCCCCTCGAGGATGGGCATGGTGATCACCACCTGCGGCTCCTGGCCATAGGCCTCCTGCAGCTGGCGCCCAACGAGCAGGTTAAACTTCTGGTCGGTCCCTCCGAGTTCCACGTCGGCCTTCAGGGCCACCGAGTCGTAGCCCTGTATCAGCGGATACAGAAACTCATGGATGGCTATGGTCTGCCCGGAGGCGTAGCGCTTGGAAAAATCGTCCCGCTCCAACATGCGTGCTACCGAGTGTCTGGCCGCCAGCTGAATCAGATCCGCCGCGCCCATTTCATTCATCCAACTGGAGTTGAATACCACCAGGGTCTTCTCGGGATCCAGGATCTTGAAGATCTGCTGCTCGTAGGTCTTCGCATTTTCCAGCACCTGATCACGCGTAAGTGGCTGGCGGGTCACGTTTTTACCCGTTGGGTCGCCAATCATGCCCGTAAAATCGCCGATCAGAAACAACACCTCGTGACCAAGGTCCTGGAACTGACGCAACTTGTTTATCAGCACCGTATGCCCCAGGTGCAGATCGGGTGCGGTGGGATCAAACCCAGCCTTGATGCGTAATGATCTGCCCGTTTCCAGTTTGCTGGTCAATTGCGCTTCGAGCAGTATTTCCTGCGCCCCGCGCGTTATGATTTCCAGGGCCTCTGCAGCCGATGCCATATGCCACCTCGTTAGTTTGTCCGTGACGCGGCGCACACTCTACTAGAAGACGAGGAAAAATTTAACCCAGTCTACTCAAAGGCGGGCAAGGTCCGCCGTTAAGAATTACAGCCCTTAGGGTCTTTGACAGAGACAGGAACCAGGAATCCAGGTTTTCACTTCCCGCCTTTAAAACGAATCTGAATTTTATCGAGAGATTCCCGGGAATTTCCTTCGCCCTACCAAAATGCTTTTGAACCAAGTAGAATCGGCTGCATTATCCAAAGGTTAGAAAAACATTATGTTGCCTGACTATAAACTCTCGACGACCACCGGAAACGGGCGTGACAAACGGATGAGGCGGCGCCTGCTGTTATCGGCACCTTTGCTGGTACTGGGCGTTTCCGGGCTCTACGCCGCATTTGCAAGCGGGGAATCCCCGCTTCCATCGGAAAGCGGAGGTTTTGCCCCATCGCCATCTCCGGTCACCATCCCGCTGGCTTTGCCCGAACCCCCGGAGGCGGCGGCAGCAGACCTCCCGCAGGAACCATCGAGTCCCCCGGTAGATTTGGATTCCCGGGCGCAAATCACAGTCGAATCTGTTGCCACCAAGCCTTTGCAGCCTATCCTGCCCGCACAGTCGATACCAGAGATCGAAACTGCCGCCGTGGATGCTGGTACCTTGGAAGTATTAGGCGAGTTAGAGGATACGGGCCTCACCGACACAGAGCATCTGCTGGCCGCAACGGTTCCCGAGGAAAACTGGCTCACCCATGACATCAAATCGGGTGACACCCTGGCACGGATTTTTTCCGACCTGGGATTGAGTCCGCGACAACTGCACGGGATCGTCAACAGCAGCAAGTCCGCTAAACGGCTGGCGCAGATCAAACCGGGCCAAAAGATCCGGATCCGCCTCGGCACCGACAACGAGATCCAGGCACTGGTGCATGAGATCAGCCCCATCCGCAGCCGGCAAGCCGTGGCCAAGGAAGATGGCTTCGAAACCCGGATTCTCGATCGCCCGCTGGAGCATCGCAACACCCATGCCTACGGCATGATCAGTACATCCCTGTTTGCGAGCGCACAAAAAGCCGGCTTATCGGACAGCAAGACCATGGAACTGGCTAATATTTTTGGCTGGGATATCGATTTTGCCTTGGAAATCCGCGCCGGTGACCAGTTTACCGTCGTCTATCAGGAAGATTATCTGGACGGGCAGAAGCTGAGGGACGGACCGATACTCGCCGCTGAATTCGTCAACAGCGGAAAGACCTATCGCGCGGTCCGGTATGTGGACAGCGACGGGCATGCGGATTATTTCACCCCGGAGGGAAAGAGTGTACGTAAGGCTTTTTTGCGCACTCCGGTCAAACTCGCACGCATCAGTTCGCGCTTCAACCTGCGCCGCAAACATCCGATTCTAAACCGCCTGCGCGCCCACAAAGGGGTGGATTATGCGGCCCCCAGGGGTACGCCAATTCGGGCTTCAGGTGACGGTCGGGTCAGCTTTCGAGGTCGTAAAGGGGGTTACGGAAAGACCGTGATCATCGAACATGGGGGCGGCGTAAGCACCCTCTACGGTCACATGTCGAGGTACGCTCGCAGCAAGCGCAAGGGCACCCGTGTAAAGCAGGGCGAGCTCATCGGCTACATCGGCAAAACGGGTCTTGCCACGGGCACACACCTGCACTATGAATTCCGGGTCAACGGGGTGCACCGCAATCCGCTCACCGTGAAGCTTCCGGCGGCGAAACCCATCGCCACAGCTCTGAAAACGGATTTCGAACGTCAAATCCAACCCATCATCGCACAACTCGACGCCCTGTCCCGCACCATGCTGGCCAAGGCGCCCTGATCTATCGACAAGCGGCGGGATCAGGTCGCAAACGACGACCCGCAACCGCAGGTGGTAGTGGCGTTAGGATTGCGGATGACGAACTGAGCACCCTGCAGGCCTTCGGAATAATCCACTTCGGCGCCGCTCAGGTACTGAACGCTCATGGGATCTATGAGCAGGGTGACCCCGTCCGTCACTACCGACGTATCGCCCTCGTTCACCGATTCCTCAAAGGTGAAACCGTATTGAAAACCGGAACAACCGCCGCCCTGTACGTAAAGGCGCAGCTTCAGATCCGAGTTTCCCTCATCCTCGATCAGCTGAGCGACCTTGGCCGCGGCGGCCGAGGTGAAGACTAGCGCGGGGCTTTCGGTCAGGGTTTCTGCAGTACTCATTTAAGGTTCCTCACTACAAGGCGCGCCCCGACAATCAGGCGCTGCTTATCTCTGACGCGACAGTATCGTATATCTGAGTATATTAGTCAACTTTTATTCTCGCCGAAGGTTCCCGTCGCGCTGGCCGTGTGCTCTACGGTACTCGGGGACACCGTTTGGCTATGGTTATCGTAACCCAGTCGAAGCGTCTCTTCCTCTGTATGCACGAGTTGGCCGCTGACCTCCGCGCCCATGGCCATCTCCAAAAAGGAGTAGTAGACGGTACCGGTTACCCGGGCCATGGGCGCCAATTCCAGCCGCTGCAGGGCAAACACGTCGCCCACCACGGTGCCATTCAAGATCACGTTGGATACCCGC
>JAUXGQ010000214.1 GCA_030621975.1 Gammaproteobacteria bacterium
CCTTCTTCAGGGTGTGCAAGGTCCAGTCATCCAGGGGAAGCGTACCTATTTCCGCCTCGTGAACCTTGTCGTCGAGTTCCCGGTGTTTCTGGTAAATAGTGCTGAACTCCCGGTTCTGTTCCAGAAGGATTTTCACAACGTTTTGGTCGTATTCAAACATGGGCGTCCCCCCTCAGGTTTGGCTGGCAGGGTATTTTTCCTAATTCGTTGACATCCGGAAAATGCGATTTCCCAGTTCCTTCATTTTCGATGACTTGGGAACACTAAAAACTCCGGCGTCAGCGTGTAGTATACCCCAAGCGGGCCTGGCAAGCAGCATTCGGTCCGCCTGTGCAAGGCCACTCCTGCACTGCGCACCCATTAACCCGCACACCGTCTGCAGTCCTAGGAGCCTGTCGGACTTAGGGTGCCCTACTGCGGCCATGATTCAGCGCAGGCAGAGAAAACAGTTCAGGTCTTGCCATATTCTTTATTCTTAGTATATTGCCCCTTAAAATATGTCCTTAAAGTAGGTACATGCAGCTTCGGGACAAACTCAGAACCAGGACCGGGTTTACAGGAAACCGATCCAGTATATTCCAGTGCGGCCGGGTTAGTAACTTCCGTACGAAACGGCCTGCACACATCCGGTGCTGCCTGCCAGGTTCGTGTTTTGGGAACTACCAATGAAAAACGAGACCGCTGATGCGACCCGCCTGCTGTTTTCCGCAGAACATATGGCAATCTGGCTGGTAGCCGTTATTGGGCTGAGCCTTTCCTGGGCGGCGCTCTGGGTAATCCAGCAACAGCTCGTGGCCCACAAGCTTCTGGATTTCGAATGGGTCGCACACAACAGGGTCCGTGCGCTAGAACACGGCATCGATCGCGGTCTGGAAGCCATGACGACTGTGCGGGGTCTCTATCTGGTGTCAGACCGGGTGGAGCGGGAAAAATTCCAGGTGTTTGCCAGCTCATTGCTGGAACGTTATAAGGGGATTCAGGCACTTATGTGGGTGCCCAGGGTGCCTCACGGGATGCGAGAGGAATTCGAAAAAGCGAGCGGCACAACGGAGGAAGAATTCAGGATAATGGAGCGGACGGGTAATTTCGAGCTCACGCCGGCCGCGAAACGCGCTCAATATCTTCCCGTGACCTACCTGGCGCCTCTAAAAAATAATGAGTATACGCGCGGTTTCGACCTGGGATCGATCCCATTTTTCGCGGATCTTTTCAAACGGGCCGAGGACAGTGGGCAAATGACCGCAAGCGGGCGAATAGTCCATGTAACCAAAAAAGAAGGTGTGGGATACGGATTTATGGCTGTACTGCCGGTGTTCCGTGGCAAAGATCCGTTAGCTAATCTGCCCCAACGAGACGAGCAGTTACTCGGTTTCATTGTCGGCCTGTTCCGACTCAGGGATCTAACCAACGCCGCCATCTCTTTTCTTGAACCGCGCGGGGTGGAAATTCTCCTGCTGGACGCATCGGCGCCTGAGGGACAGCAGTTCCTGCACTTCTACGCCAGCCGTTTGGCCCCGCGAAAAATCTCCGGGTCGGATAAGAGCGGTTGGTGGGACGACGAAGATGAACCGCGGGTCGCGGAGCCCATTCAGGTTGCCGACCGGGAATGGACCATAATCTGCGGGCGAACCAATCACTTTCGCAGCGCCGAGGCGTTCGAGCAAGGCCCCTGGGTCGCGTTGATCGCCGGGCTCCTGTTCACCGTTCTCCTGTCTTTCTATCTGGCGCGAATCAAAGAAAGCGCGCATGATCGCATGCTGATGCAGCAACGGCTGATAGGGAGCCAGGAACTCTTCCGGCAGATGACGGAGACCGTCGATGAGGTGTTCTGGGCCATAACCGCCGACGCAACCAGGCTGCTTTATCTGAGCCCCGCCTACGAACGGATCCTCGGCGTCGACTCTGCGCCCGAAGACAAGCGGCAATCGGTGATCCTCGATGCGGTCTCCCAAGAGGATCAGGCGCAAATCATTCAAACCTTACACCAGATTCGGCGTGACCGTGTGGGCATCGGGTTGATTCACCGCGTCATACGAGCCGACGGCACGACCCGCTGGGTTCGCACCCGTGGTTTTCCGGTAGAGGATGCGACGGGGCATATTTACAGAATCGTCGGTTACGTCGAAGACATCACCGAGAGGAAACTGGCGGACGAGGCGCTCCGGGACTCTCAAGCCAAACTCCAGGACATGTTCCAGCAGTCTCCCGATGTCATTATGACGGTAGACCGGGACGGCAAGATTCTGTTGATGAACCGGTCCATGCTCGAGCTGCCTGCCGATCAAGCGATCGGCCGCAGTTCCTTGTCTCTAATGTCTGTGCCCGCAGAATTCCGTAAATGGTACCAGCGGGCGCTGAAGAAGGTGATCCGTGACGGTAAAACAGAGCATTTTCAGTACTCGACCGAGGACTCCCAGTACTGGGAAGGCCGCATCGTTCCGATTCGGGGCGACGGGCCGGTGTCGGCGGCAATGGTCATAGCAACCGATGTAACGGAGAAACGGAATCTGGAGACCCAGGCACTGCGCAATGCCCGTCTCGCCTCGGTGGGAGTCCTGGCCGCCGGCGTCGCCCACGAGATCAACAACCCCAATAACTCCATCATGTTCAATGCCTCCCTGGTTGGCAAAGCCTGGCAGGACGTCACGCCCATCCTGGCGGAATATTACCGGGAAAACGGCGACTTCTCGCTGGGCGGGCTTTCGTTTTCCGAGGCCAGCGAATCCTTTCCTCAATTGTTGTCGGAGATATCGCGCAGCGCGGAGCGCATCAAACGGATTGTGCAGAACCTCAAGCACATGGCGCGCCAGGATACAGGCCAGTTGAACGAGCACGTAAATGTTCAACAGGTCCTGGAAGCGACCCTGATGATCCTGCACAACCAGATTCAAAAATACACCGACACCTGCCTCCTGGACGCGCCGGAGGATCTTCCGCCGGTCAGGGGAAATTCCCAACAGTTGGAGCAGGTATTTATCAACGTGCTTCTGAACGCGCTCCAGTCTTTGCCGGACCGGGGACACGGGGTTTTCATCCGGGCCCGTTTTGACGAACAAGAGGACGGCCTGAAGATTACGATCAGAGACGAAGGACGGGGTATCTCGGAGCGGGACCTGGGGCGGGTAACGGAGCCATTCTTTACCACCCGACCCGACTCCGGCGGCACCGGGCTGGGTTTGTCCATTTCCCACTCGATCATCGAGAAACAAGGCGGCAGTATGAAATTCCAGTCGCAACCAGGTAAAGGCACCATCGTCTCTATCTGTGTCCCAACGGTGCATTCCTGATACGGGTGTTGATCTATGGAAAAGCAGCTAGCTTCATCGTTGCCGGTGGTACTCGTCGATGACGAGGCATCGGTTCTCCTGAGTTCGAAGATGATCCTGGGCAGCGCCGGGATAAAGAATGTTCAAACCATCCAGGATAGTCGGGATGTACAGCCGTTTCTGTCCCGGCACGAGGCCTCCGCCCTGGTGCTGGATCTGTTCATGCCCTACATCTCGGGCAGCCAGCTGCTGCCCGAGATTGTCAAGGAGTTTCCCGATCTGCCCGTGATCGTGATGACGGCGTCACAGGAGGTGGAGACGGCCGTTGCCTGCATGAAAGAAGGGGCCTTCGACTATCTGGTCAAACCGGTGGAGGAGAGCCGTTTCGTATCCAGTGTCAAACGGGCGCTGGAGATCCGCTCCCTGCGCGTCCAGGTGGACGCCCTGAAGCGCTATCTCATGACCGACCACCTGGAGCACGGCGAGGCCTTCGCGTCGATCGTCACGATCAGTAGAAAGATGCGCGCCTTGTTCCAGTATCTGGAGGCCATCGCCGGCTCGAACGAACCGGTTCTGATAACCGGCGAGACCGGTGTGGGGAAGGAACTGCTGGCCGAGGCCGTGCATCGCCTGAGCGGCCGAAAAGGCGAATTCGTTGCCGTAAACGTGGCGGGACTGGATGATGCGCTGTTTTCCGACACCCTGTTCGGCCACAAAAAGGGGGCCTATTCGGGGGCCGATACCTCGCGGGAAGGCATGGTTGCCCGTGCCGCCGCCGGGACCCTGTTTCTGGACGAGATCGGTGACATGATGGCGACATCCCAGGTCAAACTGCTGCGGCTGCTGCAGGAGCGCCGCTATTATCCCCTCGGCTCGGATATGCAGAAAAACAGCGACGTCAGAATCGTCTGTGCGACCAACCGCGATCTCAGTGTGCACATGATGGAAGACAAGTTCCGCTCGGACCTCTATTTCCGACTGTCCGTCCATCAGGTTGAAGTACCTCCGCTTAGAGAACGCAAGGAAGACCTACCGGTGCTGGTGGGACATTTTGTCGAGGATGCCTCGGCTTCCCTCGAAAAGAAGCCGCCGGACACGCCGCCCGAGTTGTTTACCTTGCTTGCCAATTACCATTTTCCCGGCAACGTGCGCGAACTCAGGGCGCTGGTCTACGATGGGGTTGCGCGTCATCGATCGGGGTCCGTGCTCTCCGTAAAGAGTTTCCGCAAGGCCATCAAAGCGCAACAGGTATCGGCCGTATCCAAGAGTGGCGACGGCAAGGTAAGACAACCGGCAGACGAAATCGTTGACCGCTTCCCTACCCTCAAAGAAGCCGAACAGTTGCATATCGAAGAAGCCATGCGAAGAGCCGGCGGCAACCAGGGCGTGGCCGCTACCCTGCTCGGCATCTCCCGCCCGGCGCTCAACCGGCGATTGGCGCGCACGAAAAGCAAAGAAAGCGACTAACAGTTAAAGACTCACCCCTTCCACTCATAGATTTCCAGGGTCGCAGGATCGCATTTGCAGCAGCCGTCTCCGCAGGTGCTTCCCGCGGGAAG
>JAUXGQ010000077.1 GCA_030621975.1 Gammaproteobacteria bacterium
CTTCCGACTTGGCGGCAAACAGGACAGCCAGAGGGGAGGTCCCCTGTTCCCGCATTGCACTGCTTTCTTCTCTCATGACGGTGATTCTGTTAATAACGATCTACTGCTACAAGATACCCAGATAATCGGGAAATAGAAACCTGAGAGGCGCCAATTCCCTTGATAGCGGGTGCATCTGAAATCAGGTCCGGTATACTAGATTTCTCACCAGGCGGCCCGGATTTCTCACCAGGCGGACGGATGGACGGTTCGAACCATGACGGCATTAGACCAGACGGCGCAGTGGAAGGCACTGCAAGCGCATTGGGAGGAGATCTCCGATGTGCATATGCGCGACCTGTTCGGCGGGGATCCGGAGCGATTCGAACAGATGTCGCTTCAGACCTGCGGCATACTGCTGGATTACTCCAAAAACCGCATTACCCGTGACAGCGTGCGTAAGCTTCTGGACCTGGCCAATGGCGCCGATGTGGTTGGCTGGATACGGCGTATGTTTTCGGGGGATCGCCTGAATAACACCGAGGGGCGCGCCGTGCTGCACGTGGCGCTGCGCAATCGCTCCAATCAACCGATCTGGGTGGATGGGCAGGACATCATGCCCGCGGTCAACAGGATTCTGGAAAAGATGGAATCCTTTACCAATGCCGTACGCGGCGGAGGCTGGACGGGGTTTACGGGCAAGACGATCACCGATGTGGTCAACATCGGCATCGGTGGTTCCAACCTCGGTCCACTGATGGTGGTCGACGCCCTGAAGCCTTACTGTGCAGAGGGCCCGAGGAGTCACTTCGTGTCCAATGTGGATCCCAACCACATCGAGGATACTTTGAAGCGCCTCGATCCGGAGACTTCGCTTTTCATCGTATCTTCCAAGACCTTCACGACTCAGGAGACCCTGGCCAATGCCCATGCGGCCCGTAACTGGCTGTTACAGGCCCTGGGGCAGGAAACCGCGGTGGCCCGGCATTTTGTGGCGGTGTCGACCAATGCCGAGGCGGTTCAGAAATTCGGTATTAACCTGGACAACATGTTTGAAATCTGGGACTGGGTTGGCGGGCGTTTCTCACTGTGGTCCGCCATAGGTCTGCCCATCGCTCTGGCGATTGGCATGGACAAATTTTACGAGCTCCTCGACGGCGCCCACGAGATGGACCGGCATTTCGCCGAAACGGACCAACTGTCGGAGAACATGCCGGTTATTCTGGCGTTGCTGGGTGTCTGGTACGTGAACTTCGTCGGTGCCCGAACCCATGCAGTCCTGCCCTATGACCAGCACCTCAGATACCTGCCGGCCTATCTTCAGCAGGCGGATATGGAAAGCAATGGAAAACGGGTAACCCGCCACGGTTATCCGGTGGATTATGCCACCGGACCGGTCGTCTGGGGGGCCGCCGGCACCGACGGTCAGCACGCCTTTTACCAGTTGATTCATCAGGGTACTCAGCTGGTTCCTTGTGATTTCATCGCCCCTGTCTCCAGTCACAGCAGCCTGGGGGATCAGCATCGAATCCTGCTGGCCAATTTTATCGCGCAGAGCGAGGCGCTGATGACTGGCAGGCCAGCGGAAGAGGCGCGTGCCGAGCTCGAGGCGTCGGGTCTGCCACCGACCGCGGCGCTGGATCTTCTGCCACATAAGGTGTTTCCGGGCAACCGACCATCTAACAGCATACTTTTGGATCGCTTGACACCGCGCCGCCTCGGCGCGCTGATTGCCCTATACGAACACAAGATTTTCGTCCAGGGGATCATCTGGCGCGTAAATTCTTTCGACCAATGGGGCGTGGAACTGGGCAAACAACTGGCGGATGTCGTGCTCGGCGAATTGACGGGTACTATTGAACCCGGGGATCATGATGGTTCTACGCGGGAGCTCGTGAAGTATTGCAGGAATCACTTCAGGGGCTAGCCCCTGGCAGACTTCGGGGCACGAAGGGAGGGCCGGCCCGGATTGCCTTCCTCAGGTCCTTAAACCCGAGATCCCTGTCGCACTTCGCTCACCCGGGGGTTTCGCCGGACCAAGGGCAGGTGCCGTGGGCGGACCTCGGGACCCTATTAGTGTTAGCATAGACAACAATTGGAAGTGGCAAATCGCCAGTACAGCAGTAGAGGTGGAGCGTTATGAACCCAGAGCAGGATCCCCGCTTTGTCAGCCGTCTGACCAGGAACACGCTGGCATTGATCCTTGCCGGCGGGCGCGGTTCCCGGTTGCGGCACCTGACCGCCTGGCGCGCCAAACCGGCTGTGCCCTTCGGCGGAAAATTCCGTATCGTAGATTTCCCGCTATCCAACTGCATCAATTCCGGCATCAGGCGTATCGGGGTACTGACCCAGTACAAATCCCATTCCCTGAACCTGCACATTCAGCGCGGCTGGGGTTTTTTGAGGGGCGAGTTCGGAGAGTTCGTGGAACTGCTGCCCGCCCAGCAACGGATCGAGGCCAACTGGTACGAGGGTACCGCCGACGCCGTGTACCAGAATCTGGATATCCTGCGTAATCATAATCCCGAGTTCGTGCTGGTCCTGGCCGGTGATCACATCTACCGCATGGATTACGGCACCATGATTGCGCAACATGTAGAGAGCGGCGCAGACATGACCGTCGGCTGTATCGAGGTGGATCTGAAAACGGCCAGAGAGTATGGCGTGATGAGCGTCGATGACGATGGACGGGTGCGGGAGTTTCAGGAAAAGCCGCAAAATCCAATACCGGCGCCCGGTCAGACCGATCGCGCACTGGCATCCATGGGGATCTATGTATTCAACCGCGGGTTTCTGTTCGAGCAACTGATCCGGGATTCGGACACTCCGGGGTCCAGTCACGATTTCGGAAAGGATATTATTCCGGAGGTCATCGAAAAATACCGGGTCATAGCGTTTCCGTTCCGGGACGCGGAGAAAGGCGTCCAGGCCTACTGGCGAGACGTGGGTACCATCGACGCGTTCTGGCGTTCCAATCTGGAATTGATCGGGGTGACGCCGGAACTCAATCTCTATGACCAGACCTGGCCCATCTGGACCTACCAGGAACAGCTGCCGCCGGCCAAGTTCATCTTCGACGACGAGGATCGGCGCGGTATGGCCGTGGACTCCATGGTTTCCGGCGGTTGCATTATCTCCGGCTCCCTGGTGCGCCACTCCCTGCTGTTTTCCAATGTGCGGGTGAACTCCTACGCGACGGTGGAAAACACCGTGGTTCTGCCCGACGTGGACATCGGGCGCAAATGCCGCATTAAAAATGCGGTGATCGACCGGGGGGTGCGGATCCCGGAAGGCACCGTGATCGGGGAAGACAAGGCCGCGGATGCGGACCGTTTCTACGTGACACCGGGCGGGGTGGTATTGGTGGTGCCGGCAATGCTGGGGCAAACCGGCAACTATGTCCGCTGATGAACGTCGTCTGAACGTCGTCCTGTGCTGGCATATGCACCAGCCGGATTACCGCGGGGGGGATAACGGCGAATACCAACTGCCCTGGGTATACCTGCACGGGATCAAGGATTACGTAGACATGGCGGCGCATCTGGAGGCAAATCCAGACGCCCGGGCGGTGGTGAATTTCGCCCCGATTCTGCTTGAACAGATCGCCGACTACGCACGCCAGATCAAAGCCTGGCGTAAACACGGCAAGCTGATCCGCGATCCACTGCTGGCGGCACTGGCAGGCCCGGGATTTCCGGCCGATACGGCGTCGAGAGCAGCGCTGATTCGTGCCTGCCTGCGGGCTAATGAAAAACATCTGATCGGTCGTTTCGATTATTTCCGCCAGCTTATCGAACTGGCGAACGGGCTGGATCAGGATGAAGAGATGGCCCGCTATGTCAACGATCAGTACCTGGCGGACCTGCTGGTCTGGTATCACATCGCCTGGATGGGGGAAAGCGTTCATCAGAACGAGATCCGGGTACGTTCACTGATCCAGAAGGGAAGTGGTTTTGACGCCGATGACCGCCGCCGGCTGGTGGAGGTGATCGGCGAGCTGATGTCGGGGATCATCGGACGCTACCGCCAACTCGGTGACGAAGGTCGTGTCGAGCTTTCGGTTACCCCCTATGCACACCCCATCGTTCCCCTGTTGCTGGATCTTCAGTCGGCCAGCGAGGCCATGCCCGATGTGGAGTTGCCGAATCTGGCCTCCTACCCGGGGGGCGAAGCCCGGGCACGCTGGCATACGCGCAAGGCCATAGCCAGCTTCGAGGAGCATTTCGGAACACGTCCCCAGGGTTGCTGGCCTTCCGAAGGCGCGATCAGTGAGGAGACAATCAAGATCCTGGAAGAGGAGGGTTTTCGCTGGGCGGCCAGCGGACAGCAGGTGCTGCAAACCAGTCTCACTGCCTCAATCGATGGCCAGCCCCTGCGCGAGCAGTGGTTGCATTCTCCCTACCGGTTGCACGAGGGTAAGCTGAATTGCTTTTCTCGGGACGACGGGCTCTCTGACCTCATCGGTTTTACCTATGCGGACTGGCACGCGGACGATGCGGTCGGGAACCTCATCCAGCATCTGGAAGCCATTGCCGAGGCCAACGGCAAGGATCCGGACCGGATTGTATCCATCATCATGGATGGGGAGAACGCGTGGGAGTATTATCCGAGAAACGGCAGTTATTTTTTGACCGCGCTTTACGAACGCCTGGTGCAGCATCCGCGTCTGGAACTGACGACCTTTTCAAACTATCTGGCCCGGTGTAAAACCCCTTCGCCGGCACTTTCCAGACTGGTGGCCGGGAGTTGGGTCTATGGTACCTTCTCCACCTGGATCGGCGATCCGGACAAGAACCGCGGCTGGGATATGCTGGGTGAGGCAAAAGCGGTCTATGATAAGGTGGTTGCATCCGGGAGATTGAACGGGAAACAGATCTCCGAGGTTGAAAAGCAGCTGGCAACCTGTGAAGGCTCGGACTGGTTCTGGTGGTTTGGCGATTACAACCCAGGGGCTACGGTAAGTGATTTTGAGCGTTTGTACCGGCGACAGCTCAACAAGTTGTACAGGATGCTCGGGGAAGAGCCGCCCGAGTATCTGTCCCAGGTTTTCGCCCACGGCAGCGGTGATCCTGCCATGGGCGGCGTTATGAAAAGAAATTAATGGAAGCTTTTGATGCAAGAGGCTGAAACGGACGGCGGGGCCTCCGCCTGTCTGGATTGCCGCCGCGCCGGCATCCTTCTGCACATCACATCACTACCCGGCCCCGGCAACATAGGCGATCTTGGCGCCGACGCCTATCGTTTCGTGGATTTTCTGGTGGCCTCGGGGATGCGTGTCTGGCAGATGCTGCCCATCGGGCCCACCCAGGACGATGCCTCCCCCTATCAGGCCATGTCCGTACATGCGGGCAACCCGCGTATGATCAGCGTGGATCCGGTGATCGAGAAGGGATGGCTCGACGGCTATCCGCTCGATGAACCCGATTTGTCGGACGCGGGCAGGTCGTTGGCGCTGAGTCTCTCCTGGGAGGGCTTCAAGGAACGGGCCAATGAGGATGACCGCAGCGATCTGGCCGATTTCCTTGCACGGCAGAGGTTCTGGCTGGGCGATTATGCCTTGTTCCGGGCATTGGGTTCGGAACAAGGCGGCTGCTGGTGGGAGTGGCCGGCAGATCTTCGGGAGCGGGATCCCCGCGCCATGGCTGATGCCAGGAATCGGCTCAGTGACAGCATCGAGTATTTGAAATACGAGCAGTTTCTGTTCTTCAGGCAATGGGTGAGATTGAAGCACTACGCCAACGACAGAGGGGTGGAGCTGTTTGGCGATATGCCCATATTCGTGGCCCACAACAGCGCCGAGGTCTGGGCCCATCCGGAGATGTTCGATCTGCGGCCCAACGGTCACCCGAGGGTGGTGGCCGGGGTACCGCCGGATTATTTTTCAGAAACCGGTCAGCGCTGGGGGAATCCCCTGTATCGATGGGATCGCATGCGCGAGGATGGATTCTCGTTCTGGATCAATCGAATGCACAGCAAGCTGGCCCTCTTCGACCGGGTACGAATCGACCACTTCAGAGGGTTCGAGGCCTACTGGGAGATCCCTTCGGAATCCGAAACGGCGATCGAAGGCCATTGGGTGCCGTCCCCGGGCGATGACTTGTTTGAATGCCTGCACGCGGTGTTCGATGAACTGCCGCTGGTGGCGGAAGATCTCGGTGTAATTACGCCTGATGTAGAAGCCCTGCGGGACAAGTACGGGCTGCCGGGCATGCGGATACTTCAGTTTGCGTTTTCCGGTAATCCGGACAATCCTTATCTGCCCTTTCATTACCCGCGCAATACCGTGGTCTACACAGGTACCCATGACAACGACACGACCCTGGGCTGGTATCTGAAACTGGATGATCATACCCGCCGGTATGTAGACTATTACCTGGGCAAATCCAGGGAAGCGATGCCATGGCCGCTGATTCGTTGTGCACTGGCCTCCCGCGCCGATCTGGCCATGCTGCCGATGCAGGATGTGCTTGCGCTTAACGGAGAGCATCGGATGAACCTGCCGGGCAGCACCGAGGGCAACTGGTTCTGGCGGTTCAGCTGGGACCAGGTGGACGATGATCTGGCCGGACGCCTGCGCCGCAGGGTGAAGATGTACGGACGCTGGCAATGAGTGATTTTCCGATAATCAAACGTGCAATCCCGCTGCAGCGGTATCGGGTGGGCGAGTACGGCGCGACGCTTCTCGGAGAGGTGGAAAGCGGTGAGGCGGTCGACTATCGGTATATCCTGGCATTTGTGGAAGAAGGGGAGGCGAAGCCGACGTTTTTCGTCTGTTGCGAGAAAAACCCCTCCAGGGAGACCGAAGGCGCTTATCGTCTGCGGGTCGTAAGCAGCGCCATGTCGGAGGTGCTTGGCGCGTCCGATGCCTGGAAGGATGCGGACAGCTTTGTGAGCGAGGGACTCAAGCTTGGAATGCAGGTCCTGGGTCTGACCTC
>JAUXGQ010000440.1 GCA_030621975.1 Gammaproteobacteria bacterium
GGTCGTAGGGCCCGTAACCTACGACCTGGTGTCGCTGCTGCGGGACTGCTATATCGCCTGGCCCCGCGATCAGGTCGAGGACTGGGCCAAGGGCTACTACGAACTGGCGGTGCAGTCCGGTGTATTGCGGGAAGAGCATGAACGGCGGTTTTTGCGCTGGTTCGATCTCATGGGTGTACAGCGTCACCTGAAAGCCAGCGGTATCTTCGCGCGCCTCAATCAGCGCGACGGCAAGCACGCGTATCTGGGGGATATACCCCGTACCCTGAACTACATCGTCCAGGTCGCCCGGGACTACCCGGAATTGGCCGGCCTGGGGCGGATGATCGAAAACGCCGTGCTGCCGGCGCTGCGGGATCGGTTGGACGGTTGAGGGCAGTTCCTGTGTTTCGCACTCCTCTCGCCTTGCTGGACGGGCATCTCGACGCCCCAAAATGTGAATTAATTTCTACGCGAGCCCTAAAGCGCCGGGTCAGCGGATATCTTGCATAGGGAACCGTGCGGCCCCGAAGCGTATCACCAGAATCGCCAGGGCAAGGATCAGGATCGCCCCTGAAACCATAAGGATACGATCGTTCTGCATGTCTTCTGAACAGACCCGTCTGCAATGGGTCTGTGAGCCGCCGTCAAGTATTGTCCCTCCCGGTCGATCTCCTTACGAAGAAACCGGGTAAGCAATAAGACCGCGAGGTGTGATCGGTGAGCAATGGTTTGGGACGGAAAATACTCGCGTGCGCGGGGCTTCTGTTACTGAGCACCGTTCGAGCGGACATCATCTATCCCACGCCGGAAAGGCTACCCCCCATCCCGGCGGAGGAAACCAAATCCTGTGCGGAACTGGATCAGGAGATCGTTTCTGTCCTCCCCTTGATCTATCCCAGTCGGCCAGGGATCTACGAGGACCCGATAAACGGTGTTGGTTTCTGGGTCGGTTCCATGTTTTCCGGGGGGGCCAGGGTGGCCTACGGGTTACTGGGCTATACAACCTACCGGGATCATGAGGACCGGATGCGCATCCATTCCGCGCAACAGCAGATCCAGGTGCTTCGCAGGCGTAAGGCCCATCAGAACTGTTTCGAAGACGACTATTTCACGCGCGGGCGCTAGCCTGGTTTTCTCACCGCAGAAGACACCGAGGTACACAGAGTTATCTTTGGCCGGACAGGTATGTTAGTTCCGAATTGGTCTTCGATGCTGGGGCATTTTTCGATGCGCCAGGCACACAGAAAGAAACCCGACCCAAGATACACATTTCTCTGCGCACCTCTGCGTCCTCTGCGGTAAAAAAACTCCTGATTGTCTCACCGCAGAGGACGCGGGGGTACGCAGAGTTATTTTTGGCCGCACAAGCACGTTAGTGCCGAGTTGATTTTCTATGCTGGCGTATTTCTCAATGCCTCGGGTAAATTTAAAGAAAACTGATCCCATACATTAATTTCCCTGCGCGCCTCTGCGATGAGAGGGGTGCGAGAGGGATGTCTATTTGGCGGACCTAAAGATGAGGAAATGCGGGCTAGCCCCGGGATAGCTCAAGGAGCAACTTCTGCAGTGCCTGACCCCGGTGGCTGAGCCGATTCTTGATCTCCGGGGGCAGTTCTGCGGCGCTGCAACCCTCGCCGTGGATAAAGAAGATCGGGTCGTAGCCGAAGCCGTTCTCGCCGCGGGGTGCGTGCAGGATGCGGCCTTCCCAGGTTCCCTGGCAGATCAGGGGGGTTGGATCCGACCCGTGGCGCATGTACACCAGCAGGCACTGGAAGCGGGCGGTACGCTCGTCGTCCGGCACATGAGCCAGCTCTTCAAGCAGCTTTTCCAAGTTTGCCTGGTCTGACGCGCCTGCGCCCGCGAAACGGGCGGAATAGATCCCCGGCGCACCGCGCAGCGCATCCACTTCGATCCCGGAGTCGTCGGCGATCGCCGGCAGGCCGCTGTGTGCGGCGGCGTTGCGCGCCTTGAGGATGGCATTTTCCACGAAGCTGAGCCCGGTTTCTTCGGCATCCGGCACGCCCCATTCAGACTGAGGACGGATCTCGATCTGCTGTTCCGCGAGCAATTGGTCTATCTCGCGCACCTTGCCGGCATTATTGCTGGCCAGTACGATGCGCTCACCGCGGTGTGAGTCTTGCATGGCTTTATTTTTCCGTGTCGTACAAACAAGAATGCCGTCATCTTACCGGTTTCGGGGAGCGCTATCGAAAAATCTGGCCGATAGCCGCATTTCCGCAGTAGGATTGGTGACGGGGTACACTAGAATCAACCGGACTGGGTGCACTGAACCATGCAATACAAAGACCTGCGGGAGTTCGTCGCACAACTGGAGGCGCAGGGTGAACTCAAGCGCGTCTCTATCGAGGTGGACCCCTACCTGGAGATCACCGAGATCTGTGATCGCACCCTCAAAGCGGGTGGCCCGGCCCTGTTATTCCAGAAGGTGAAAGGGTCCAGATTTCCGGTGCTGGCCAATCTGTTCGGGACCCCAAGGCGGGTCGCCATGGGGATGGGAGAAGAGTCCGTCTCGGCCCTCAGAGAGGTGGGTCGCTTACTGGCGTACCTCAAGGAACCGGATCCCCCGAAGGGCATGAAGGATGCCTGGGATAAACTGCCCGTGTTTCGCAAGGTACTGGATATGGCGCCCAAATCCCTGCGGCGCGCCCCCTGCCAGACCCATGTCATGGAGGGTGCGGAGGTGGATCTGTCGCAGTTGCCGGTGCAGACCTGCTGGCCAGAGGATGCCGGCCCTCTGATCACCTGGGGTCTGGTGGTTACCCGGGGGCCGGAGAGACCGCGCCAGAATCTGGGGATCTACCGCATGCAGGTGATCGGCAGGAACCGGGTCATCATGCGCTGGCTGTCCCACCGGGGAGGGGCCCTGGATTTCCGGGACTGGCAGCAGGCTCATCCGAATGAGCCCTTTCCCATTGCGGCGGCTCTGGGGGCGGATCCCGCCACCACCCTGGCTGCGGTCACGCCCGTGCCGGACACCCTCTCCGAGTATGCCTTTGCGGGGCTGCTGAGGGGCAGCCGTACCGAGGTGATCAAGTGCCTCGGGAACGACCTGCAGGTCCCGGCCTCCGCCGAGTTCGTGCTGGAAGGAAGGCTGGAACCGGGCGACACCGCACCCGAAGGGCCCTTCGGGGACCACACGGGTTATTACAACGA
>JAUXGQ010000076.1 GCA_030621975.1 Gammaproteobacteria bacterium
TCCTGCCGGGCCGCCTCTCCGCCTACACTCACCACAATCACCGGCAAAGAATTCAGGATCTCGGTTTCGCGGATCCGGCGTATCAACTGGGCGCCGCTCATCACCGGCATGAAGTAATCTATGATGGCCAGATCGACCGTGCCCCCCTGGATGCGCTCCCAGGCTTGCCGGCCGTTTTCCGCTTCGATCACCTCCAACTCCCGTCGCGCGACCGGTCCAGTGCTGTGGAACTTGCGGATGCCGAAACGAAGCATTTCGCGTACCAACGGGTTGTCTTCGGCAACCAGCACACGAAGCGGCATGAGCGCCTCCTCTACTTCCGGTACTTCCGGGGCCGGCTCCCGGATCAGCCGATCCAGCAGCCCCTGGATTTCCTTCTTTTTCTCCTCGGAACGAAACTCGAACGCCACGCCGATTCCGGCGGGCGACTCGTCCGTGGCCTGCTCGGGCAGCCGGCGCCAGCGCACCTGGCCGTCACAGCGTATGGGCGAGAGCAGTCCCGGAAACGAAATGTCGAAGCTCAGCTCGTCGCCGACCGAGAAGGACCGGGAGGTGGCAATGAAGATGCCGCCGCCGCTGGCGTTGTTGGCGTAGTCCGCCAGGAATCCTTCCGAACTGTCGTATTCCACCTTGAGGATGATTCCGATGCGAGGATGATTCCGCTGGGACTTGCAGTCTGTCATCGCGCCTGCTCCCCCTTCGGTCTAACCGATGGCATCCGTCCAAAATACGCCTGGTCGACCCGATGGAAATCAACCACGCCGATGACCGCCTCCTGCTCGACCAGAAACCCGGTTATGGCCGTCGGCTTGATCCATCCCTCCAGAAGCGGCGGCACCGGTTCAATGAAACGTAGGATGATTTCCTCATTCGATATGGAATCGACCACAAAGCCGCGCTGGCCGCTGGGCGTGTCGATCACGATGGTACGCTTGCCTTCCTGCGGCGGGAGCCTCAGCACTGCCGCCATCTCCACAATGCGGTCGTGGTCTTCTTCCTCGGCGCCAACCTGCGGAGTCCAGTTGACACCGGCAATATACTGGATGGAAAAAGCTTCCACGGCCAACCTGTATTCACCCACTCGGAAAAGGATCAAAAAGCTCTTTCGTGGCTTTTCCACCGTCTCACCTGCCACAACCCACCTATAGGGCCTTCACCTGCCCACGGGTCTCTTCTAAAAGTTTTTGCAGATCGATGCAGTAAACCATGATGCCTTCCGTCCGAAACTGTCCACTCAGACACTTTAGCAACGAATCCGTCAAGTTGCTCAAGGGCGGTTCCATCCGGCTCTCCTCAACGGTTTCTACGCCGACAATCTGGTCGGACCAGATGGCAAAGGCGTTGGGACCCACGCCGACCAGAATCATTCGATTGCGCCGGGTGCTGATCTTTGAGGGCAGCCGGAAATAACGAAAGAGATCCAGCACGGGAACGATAGCACCCCGAACGCTAATCACTCCATCCAGCCAATCGGGCGTGAATGGAACCGGTGTGGCTTTTGTCTTGGTAATCACCTCTACGACCGAGGTAGGGGGAACCGCATAGGCTTCATGCCCATCGCGGAACACGAAGTATAGCCTGTTTGGCTCGGTTCCGGGTGTCTTGGATGTATCGTCGATCTGTTCATCAACCATCATCGGGAATCAAGTCCTGCTGATACGATACTTGGCGACCAGAGCCTTGACCTGGGAAATGATACCACTGAGCTCACCCACGGATCGGGTGGTATCGCGGATGCCTTCCACCCATTTCTGCGACACCTCGGCCACCTCTCCCATCGCCAAGACGATCTGCTCGGTGCCGGTATGTTGCTGCTGCGTCGCCAATGAAATTTGCTTGGAAGCCCGGGTGGTCTCCTCGTTGGTTGCAATGATGCGGCCGAAGGCCTTCTCGGCCTCTCCCGCCCGATCCGCCCCCTCCCGGGTAGTCTTCATGCCGCTCTCGGTGGCCATCACCGTAGCATTGGTCGCTTCGGTGACCTCGGCAATCAGCTGCTTGATCTCGGCGGTCGAGCTGAACACGTTTTCGGCCAACCGGCGCATCTCGGCGGCCACCAGTAAAAACCCCTTGCCCGCCTGACCGGCCTTGGTGCCCTCGAGAGCCGCATTCAATGCCAGCAGGTCGCTGCGATCGGCGATGTCGTTGATCAAATCGATAATGCCGCGGATCTGCTGAACATGGCGATTTAGCTGGACGATATTGTCATTGATGGTCTTGTTGCCACTCTCGATGCCGGCCATGCTCTGGACGAAGGTCACCAGAGAATCCCGTCCGTCCTCGACCGCATTGGCCGCATCATCGGCGGACCTGGTGACCGCCTCGGCGTTCTTGGCGATCTGTTGGGCGGTGGCGGCCAGTTCCTCCATGGTAGCGGTCACCTCGGACACCGTGGCCGCCTGCTGGGCGGCCCCCGCCTCTTGTTGCTTGGCGGTGGACAGGATCTGCGAGGTCCGCTCGTCCATGGTGGTGGACATGATGTTGAACTTGGAGGTCAACTCGCGCATCTGCGTGAGCAACTCGTTGAAGGCCAGCGCCAGCGAGCCAATCTCGTCATGGCCGGCAACCGGCAAGGGATCTTGGCTCAGATCGCCTCCGGCCATGCGCTTGATAGTCGAGGTCATGCTGGCCAGCGGGCGGACAATCCGGTAGCCCACCAGAGCAGCCAACAGCGAGCCCACAGCGAAGATCAAAAGCGCGAACAGGAAGCCAAAACGCCAGGCAGCCCGGTCCTCTTCGTGAAAAGACGCCAGGGAGTAATCCATCCGGAGCAAGCCGATGGGTTTTCCATCTTTGGCGATCGACTCCACCACGCCCAGCGTATCCTTCCCGAAGAAAACCTGGGTGGGTTTATCCACCGCCGACGGCTCGAGCCGGTTAATCTCCTCGTCGTTCCACCCCGTCAGCCGGCTTCCGTTGGCATCCTCCACCCTAATGGCGATCAAGTCCTGGTCCTGCTTGGCGCTGGCGATGACCTCCTCGATGGGCTTGACGTCCATCGACACAGCCGCCGCGTCCATCTCCGTAACCAGGCTCCAGGATATCATCTTGGCAACCGCGGTGACTTTAGTCTTCATACCCGATTCCAGCGCCTGCCGCTGGTGCCTGGGGAAGTACCAGAGCATCGCGGCCACGGCCAGCAAGAGAATCAAGCTGGTTGCCAAAGCCATCTTCCACTTAACGGATAGATTACCTATCAACTTACGCATACCATTTCCCGGATGCCCCTGTTCGCCCAAACACCTAAAAAAACCGGTTCCATTGTCGCGGACCCGGCACCACATTGTCAAGAAAACCCTTAATGAATCAGAGGATCGGCTAATAGATCTGAGGATCAGCCGCCCATCTGAACAAATTCGGCGGCGACGTCGTAGGGTGGCTGGCCCGGCTCGACCCGTATAACCCGGATGCGCGCACGCAGCGGATCAAACGCGTGGGCGAAAGCCTGGTGAGCGGCGGTGAGCACCTCTATGTCCAGCAGGGTTCCCGGCTCGTAGGATGTTTCCGAAGAAAAGAGGATGCCGCCCCCACCGATGTTCTTGCCGGTTCCCTCCTGCATTTCCCCCTCGGGGACGCTGCTGATCTTGACATGGGTTTCGGCGGGTACCCGCGTGAACTCTCTTCTCTCTGCCATGGCTATATCCTCACTATTCGGGGTTGTTCCTCATCCACTTATCCAAACGGAACTGTCCACCATGGGCAACATAGTACCCAACCCGGCCCGGATTGGCAAGGCACACCTGGTTGTCATACTATCTCAGCCAATGTCGCGTTCATTGCTCATGATCTTAGTCCTGGTTCTGATTGCTCTCGGTGTGCTGGCCTGGCTACTCTACGAGAAGCGGATACCGCCCCCCGAGGTGCAACCACCCGTGGAGATTCCGCCGGCCGAGCCGGTGGAACATCCCGCCGACCGGAACTTCAACCCGGGCTGGATCGGTTCGGCTTGCTCGCACGACGGCGACTGCTCCTACCCGAGAGGCTTTTGCCTGATGCCCGAGGAGGGATTCCCCCGCGGGCATTGTTCAGCGCGGTGCGAGAAGTTCTGCCCGGATCGCCGGGGCGACTTCTACTCGGCCACCTTCTGCATCGACGATCCCGCTTACGCCGATTCGGGCATCTGCGTGGCCCGCTGCAACCTGCACCTGACTCCCTCGGGCTGCCGTCCCGGATACATCTGCACGTCGCTGCAGCGCCGCAAGGAAAGCATGGTCCAGTTGGTGTGCCTGCCCAAAATGGGAACGCCGAAGCCGCCTACCCAGTGCACCCGCCAACTCGACCGCCTGGGACTAGCCTACACCCGCCCGGACCTGGCCGATGCACCCACCCGCGCGGCCCGGCCGGGCGAGCCCCCGCCCCGCCAGGACATCTGCCAGATCGACACGCCGGTGCTTTTAAACAGCCCGATCCACTCGGTGGACTACCGCCAAAAGGGGCGGCGCCACGCCGATCACCTGCTGCTGGCCTGCCGGATGGTGCTGGGCATCGAGCGCTTGTCCGCCCTGCTGAGCGAAATTGGGGTGGTGGAAGTGGAGTACAACGGCGCCTACGTCTGCCGCGGCGTAGCGGGAACCCGGTCGCTCTCCGGCCACGGCCACGCCCTGGCCATCGACATCACCGGCTTCGAGCGGGCCCGGGAAGCCCCCGTCTCGGTGCAGACCGACTGGAGCGGAGCCAATCCAAAGCGGCGCGAGTTCCTGCACGATCTGGCGGCCCGCATCCGCAAGGCGAAGATCTTCGACGTGATCCTGACACCACAAAGCGGCGGCCTCCACCTGGACCACCTGCACCTGGAGATCAAGTAGCCCAGTAACCCCCAATCTCCCCCCCCCTTTCGCGGCAACCCCAACACCATAAGGGTGCAGCACAAAACGCGTCCACCGAGTAACTTTGACAACTTGCGAGAGGCCAATGAGCTTATTTCACGCACCGTATCTATGGCACCGGGTATCTTGAGTTCCTTTTGGAAGTCAACTGGTTACGTGTTTTCTTGTGGGCACAGGTGGTGGATTGGGGTAGACTGGGCGGGCTTGACCGCGGAACCCGATCCGTGTACTTGGAGGATAATGTCGATGCTCCTCATCTGGATGCTGCTGGCCAACCCGGCCTCCCTGGACCAGGGATGCAAGGCCCTGGCCGAATACCAGGTCGAGGAGGCCGTCCAGCTGCTCACTCAAGCGAGGGGCGAGGGTCCCTACAGCTACAAGAACCACGTTCGGCTCTACGAGCAGTTGGGCATCGCCTATGCTTACCTGGACCGGAATGAGCAGGCGCTGGAGGCGTTCGACATGCTGCTGGCCCTGGATCCCGGCCACGCCCTCAGCTACACGCTGTCGCCCAAGGTCACCTTCCTGTTCGAGCAGGCCCGCGAGGCGGCCCGGGAGCGCCAGCCGCCCATGGTGGACCTGAGCTGGCCCAAAAACCTGAAGGTGATCGATCCCGTTCCGATCGACGTGGAGGTGATCGCCGATCCCAAGAGCTTTTTGAAATGGGGAAACCTGCAGGCACGCCGGAAGGGCACCACCGCGTACAAAACCACTCGCTTCAAGATTCTCCAGAAGGGGAAGTACCACAGGATCGAGTTGCCCCCCACCCAACCCGACGCAACCGAGGCCCAGGCGCTGCAGATCTACATGAGCATACACGACGACCGGGGCAACCAGGTGCTGTTGCTCGGCGGTGCGGACCGGCCCCGGGAGATCCCGCTGAAGTACGTCGAGCCCGAGCCCTGGTACAACCGGTGGTGGGTCTGGGCCATCGTGGGCTCCGTGGTCGCCGCGGGCACCGGCACGGCGGTCTACTTCCTGCTCCACGAGCCCCCTGACACCGTGGGCGGCAGGTTCCACACCCCTTGATCTTCCACTGCCACCCGCAGATGGCAGCGAAATCCGGCCGTCTCCGGGCTTGTTGAATTTCCGCTGGTAAAACAACTGAATAAACGACCCCCGTCCCCCGTTCGAATTGGCACCTTCCTTGGATAATAAGCGGGTGGAGCCCAAACCTGGGAAACCTGGACATCGGCGCCGCCCGGCTTCTTGGAGTGGTGAACTTACCCAAGAACTCGGGCTAGGAGATAATCTTACGGCAACGAAACATGAGGGGGAGATGATGCGGGTACCCGTGGTTACTGATTTTCCCAGGATCACACTCTACTCTACGGGCACCCATTGTCGGCGTCGCGGCAGCAGCCCTCGGCATTGTCATCGCAACAGCCCTCGGCATTGTCATCGCAGCAGCCATCGGCATTGTCATCGCAGCAGCCCTCGGTATTGTCATCGCAGCAGCCCTGGTCATTCTCACCACTGTCGCCCTCGGCATTGTCATCGCAGCAGCCCTCGGCATTTTCATCGCAGCAGCCCTGATCATTCTCACCACAGTCGCCCTGGGAGCTGTCATTGCAACAGCCCTCGGCATTTTCATCGCAGCAGCCCTGGTCATTCTCACCACAGTCGGCCTGGTTACTGTCGTCCAGTGCTCCGTCCTGGTTGCTGTCGTCCTGGGATGAAAGGCCGGATGTTCCCTCTCCCGATCCCGGGTCATACCCGCCACAGCCCACTCCCAACACGGCCGCGCACGCCAGCGCACCCAACAACCACTTCCATCTTTCAATTTTCTTACGGTTCATCTCTGTCCTCCTTTCAAGAGCGACATGTTTGAACACTCATAGAAGCAATAACGGTGCCGGGCACCTTCCGGCGAACCTAACGGCTTGATTTTTCTAAGGAATGGGCTTTCCACCACCTCGGTGTCCAGGCAAGTATGCAACCTCCAGGTAGCAATTCAGTCCTTTTCCGGGTCCCAGGCCGCTACCTTGAGTTATCACTTCGGAGAAGACTGAACCCGACTGTACTACTGACCCCGAAAATCTCCGCGTCCCGCGAAGATTTTCTGAGTACTGTGCGGGTCATTAGGGTTGCAGCGTAGCAAAGCGGAGCAGTACCAGTGAGCGCAGCGAA
>JAUXGQ010000216.1 GCA_030621975.1 Gammaproteobacteria bacterium
GCTTTCCCTCGCTACGACCGCCATGGATGGCGGAAGTGCCGGTTTTGCAGGAGCAGCAAACCGGTCGAACCCCTAAGTCCGACAGGCTCCGAGGGTCGGCCCTGCGGCTATTGCACGCCGAGCAAATCAGGTGTCCCCGTACCGGTTCGGGTCTCGAGTTCAGCGATCAGACCGTCGAGTCCCCGGCGTCTTATTTCCCGCGCAAAGGTAGTCCGGTAGATTTTCGCGAGGCTGATCCCCAGCACGCTGACGTCGTGGACCTTCCAGTATCCACCGACACGGTGCATTATGTAGTTCACCTCGACCTTCAGGCCCCCGCGAAGCCTGATCAGGGTCCGAACCACGGCCTCCCGGGACCCGTCGCGCATCTGCAGCGGGGGGTAGGAGATGTTCTTGGCGTGGGAGATGATCTCGTCCGCATAGATCGCCATGGCCGTCACGTAAACCGATTCCAGAAAGCGCCGAAATGCCTGCGTGAAGCGCGCGCGCTGCTCCTGGCTTGCCGCGCGCCAGTGGCTGCCCAGCACCCCACGGGCGATGCCCGGGAAATCGATCAGGGGCATCGCGACCTCATCGGCGATCTCCCGGGCGATGGCGCGATTCGTCCTGATTTCCCGCCGATTTTCCTGGAGGGCGTCCACGAGTCGCTCGGTGGCCCGCATGATGAGCTCGCGCGGAGAGGGTTCCGGTTCCGCCTGCGCGGTTGCGCCAAGCGCCAACATGAGCAGAACCATCAGGGCGCTGTTCGTCCATCTGTTTTTCATGACGTCTATAATCCCCCTATAGCTCAGGACACTATACCACTGGAGGATTACCCATGATTCGAGCCTATGCCGCGCAGGAACCCGGTGCGCGCCTCGAGCGTTTCGATTTCGATGCGGGACCACTGGGGCCGGAGCAGGTCGAGATCGACGTCATCGCCTGCGGCATCTGTCATTCCGATCTTTCCATGCTGAACAACGATTGGGCTGTTTCCGCCTACCCGCTGGTGCCGGGGCATGAGGTTGTCGGTAAGATCGCTGAGGTCGGCGCGAACGTGAGCCGGCACAAGGTCGGCGATACCGTCGGCCTGGGTTGGTTCAGCGGAAGCTGCATGGCATGTAACCCCTGCATGAGCGGCGATCACAACCTGTGTGCCACCGCCGAGCAGACCATCGTGGGCCGCCACGGCGGCTTCGCCGACAAGGTGCGCTGCAAGGCCGAGTGGGCGGTTTCGCTGCCCCCCGGGCTGGACGTCGGTAAGGCCGGACCGCTTTTCTGCGGCGGTATCACCGTCTTTAACCCGCTGGTGCAGTTCGACGTCAAACCCACCGATCGTGTCGGCGTGATCGGCATCGGCGGTCTGGGGCATCTCGCGCTGCAGTTCTTGAACAAGTGGGGCTGTGAGGTGACCGCGTTCAGCTCCAGCGAATCCAAACGGGGCGCCCTGCTGGAGATGGGGGCGCATCGGGTCGTCAGCTCCCGCGACGAATCGCAACTCGAACAGATTGCCGGCTGCCTGGATTTCATCCTCTCCACGGTCAACGTGGATCTGGATTGGGAACGCTTTCTGGCGGCACTTGCCCCGAAGGGACGCCTGCACACGGTGGGCGCCGTGGCGTCGCCCATCCCGGTGCCGGCATTTGCGGTGATCGGGGGCCAGAAGAGCGTCTCCGGCTCGCCGCTGGGGGCCCCTGCTACCCTCCGCAAGATGCTCGACTTCTGTGTCCGCCATCGGATCGAGGCGGTAACGGAGCACTACCCCATGAGCCAGGTCAATGAGGCGCTGGCCCATCTCCAGGCGGGCAAGGCGCGCTATCGCGTGGTGCTCGAGAACGACTTCGGCTGAGCGCCCCCGACGTGATCTGCAAGGTCCATTCGTTCCTGCAGGATCCGCAGAATCTTTGAACTTCATTACCCGGGCGCAGGTTCCGTACCGCCAGTCATTATGCGCTCAACGAGTTGCTCAAGGTCACGATCGTTGACTTCCACCACATCGTTCGTCCTGCTGGCGTCGATCCCTGTTTGGATTTCGGAACGCAGGCGCTCCAATTTCACGAAGAAGACAATCGGATCGGCTGTCCGGATTCGGCCAGGAAGAGTCATTTGCCAAGTGGCCATTGAACGTCCGCTTGATACTGAAAGCGGTCATTGCAATTGGCCTGACGAATGAGTGCTCACGACCCACAGCGGTCCTACACAGATTCCTTATGAAGGGTGTCAGGGATTTTTACATGGTTTGCGGGGTTATTGCCGCCCCTCACGGCAGGAACCGACCCAAACCGGACCTTCGTGACAACCTGACTTGCCAATCAATCGAGTCTGACCCCACCAATCCTACTTAACGAACCGTTGTTTGTACTTCGTTTTCGTGCGACCCACTTAGGCGAGTTCTTCGATTCGGGAAACCCGGTTCTGCGTTTGTCAACACAATTTACAGGGGAGTGTGGAATAAGGTTCTTTGTGGCCGCAACCTGTTGTATTTCATGGGTAATAGGAATTTGGCGCGATAACTGCTCTCGGTCTCAATCATGAACATCTGGTACGTAAGTTTCTAGGCGTACAGAACGAGCAGTTCATCTTCATACAGCCGTTTAACACGTAACGAGGAATCCAACCATGAAATTGTCGAAGTCTTTTCTTACCGTACTCTTGGGACTATCTGTGGTGCCGTTCAGCCAGGCATCGCTCATTTTGCAGGGAGCAACGGACAACTACGTTGCGTGGGAGGCAGAAATTGGAAACATCACAGATCCTGACGGTGATAACGCGACGTGGTTCGAGATCAACGACGCAGGCGCAAGCGCTGGCAAGGCGCTGCAGGCAGACGCTAGTCCGGGTACCGGCGATAAAGCAACAGACGAAGGATTGGTGACATATAAGCTCAAGTTTTCAATGGCCGACGACTACAACCTGTTTATTCGCGTTAGAAGTGTGGACACCGGCGGTGCGGGATTAAGTGACAACGATTCGCTATATATTCCGGACAAAACAAACAACAACGGATTTGGCGTGGTCCCTGATGAGGGCAAATCGTTGGCAACGGCTACCTATCAGTGGTTCGATACGACAGCAGAAGGCCGATACACGGTGGGGGTCTTGGATATAGGCAATGTTCTCGAGTTTTCGGTGGGTATCCGAGAGGAGGGGTTTGTGATCGACCGCTTTGTTCTGTTCAAGCGCTTCGAGGCGCAACCAGACTCCGATGCCCTGGACCGGCTGGAAAACTCGCAGATCCCCGAACCCGCCACCCTAGCCCTGATGGGCCTCGGCCTAGCTGGTATCGGCTACCAGAGGCGCAGGAAACAGACTTAAAAACCACTCGGATAACCTAGGTGCGATTCCACTTTCACCCTAACCCCAAAGAGGATAATCAAATGAAATTCTCAATCATCCGTGCCGCAGTATTATTCCTTGCGTCCGGTGCTGCGTTTGCTCAACCACCGATATCGATGCCCGAACCGCCTGAATTCGCACTATTGAGTGTTGGTGCAGCCGTTGCTGCTCTCGTGGCTTGGAAACGGAAAGCGAAGTAAGTAAAACGCTGCATCAGCGACCAACGGCTCAAGAAAATTTCCTCCTACAGCTGTTCCACCCGAGCAGCAGACCCCGTCCATCGTGGCGGGGTTTTTCTTTATGTGTGAGTGACCGCTCGTGGCCGTTATGTGGAGCTCCACATAACAGTATTTATGTGCACCTCCCAGTTATGCGCAGTATTCGGTCCTGAGGAGCTACGTATTCAACGATTTCAACAGCTTCGGGATGGTACGCAGCTGCAGAGCTACACATAATTTTGCGTTTTTCTGCAGTGGAGAACCCACTTTCGGAGACTGCTATGGACTCGATATCTCACGTCGCCCGACCACCGAGAACTGGGTATAAAATCCCGACGATCGCGCGTATATATGTCCAGACGGTCTTGGCAATGAAGAACGAACTCTTGCCAAACTACTGGAGCCCAAATCGCAAGCTCCTCGGTATCAGGCTCCAGATGCGTTGATACAGTTTCTCAGAGCTCTGTAATTATGTAGAGTCGTGATCACGCCAGATGCCCGTATCGTGGGCGGTAGGCTCGGTCGCGACCACCTTGCTACACATAATTGGGTGCTACACATAATGGCCGGAAGCACCCATTTAGAAGCCGCAGACCAACGTCTGCTTTCGCGGCATAGCGGTCTTTTGACGGTTCAGCCGTGGCTGACCGGTTGGGGTCGAAAGCGGGCATTCGCAGCTCAATAGCGACAAAAGGCGTCCACGTCCGCAGTTTCGCTTGTCGGCGGTGCGGGCCTGCCGGCAACATTAAAAAGTTCCTGACTCTTTGTGCTTTGGGTAGCAACGTAACCTTAGGCGCGCGGCCAGCACGAGGTGGTAGTGGTCGAGCGGTGCCTTGTGGGGCTGGCGCACCCGGCGTTCGAACTCCGGGCGCCGCTCGATGCCCGCCCGGCGTCGGGCCGGCGCCGCTGAGGCAATGGCCATATATTTACCCAACTATCCGGAAAACGACATTTCTCGCGCAGAGACGCAGGGAAAATGTGTAACAAATAGTTTATGTTGGTTTTCTCTGCGTCTCCGCGCCTCTGCGCGAGTAGATAAATGGTGGATGCGCTGCGCTTATCCACCCTACGTCTTTGATTTTACGTAGACGGGTTGGCCGAATACGTACCAATCGTTGTAGGGTGGATAAGGCGCGCTCAAGGGTTTCCTAACCTGCACCGTACTTACGCGCGCCGCATCCACCAAGGGGCCTTAAATTCAAACAGCTCTGCGCTCTCTGCGTACTCTGCGGTGAGAAATCCGGGTTGAGGATGCTCCGTGATGCTTGCCGATAGCTTTGATTAC
>JAUXGQ010000354.1 GCA_030621975.1 Gammaproteobacteria bacterium
GGCCACAAAGTTTTAACCCCGTTATTAAACCGGTCAGTAAGAAGCCTGATGATTTGATGGCTGCAACTCGGTATTTGATTATGTTTTAACCCCGTTATTAAACCGGTCAGTAAGAAGCCTCGTCACTCTCCAAGGGATTGCTTCCTAAGGAAAAATAAGCTGGTTTTCGGCCCACTCCGGATTTGGAGACTCTGCCTTTCCCAGGCCAGGTCGTTCCTGCCTGTTTTCCCTTTATTTTCAACACACTGCCGCTGGTCCCAGAAGGCTTCCATAACACATTGATATTACACTGTTTACCTCCGACCGCGTCTTGGCACCGATAGCGGCCGAAAAAAGATGACATCCCCCTGATTGTTAAAGAGTTATGCGGTTTGCACCAGGACGATTGTAGCATGATTGTTCAGACGATGGTGAAGTCGATATCCTGGGTGAGCCGCCCCGGGCCATCGATTTCGATGCCGGGCAGGTCTCGGGGGCAGAGCCGGTAGTAGCGAATCTGGTCTTCAGCGGGATCGAGAATACCGGCCAGGCGGGATTTGAGGTCAAATAGTTCCCGGTCGTCGAGCCAGCATTCGAAGACACTGCGTTGGACGCGCTGCCCGAAATTTTCGAGTTCGCAGGCGATGCGGCGCAGACGGCGCGGGTCGGAGACGTCGAAACAGATCATACTGAAGTGGCTCATGGGATGTAGAAATCGCTGTTTTCGGCAGGCCCACCACGGCCCTGCCACTCCACTTCCCTGCTGCACCACTGGCAGAGAGGGTACCAGCGCACCTGGTCTGTGGTATCGATTTCGGCGCGGATGGCGGCACGCAGATCCTGTATGACGGGCCGGCTCAGCCAGCATTCAAAGATGCTGTATTGCACCCGCTGCCCGTGATCCTTCAGTATGTCATGGACGCGACGGCGGTTGGTGTCATCCTCTATGTCGTAGGCGACGACCCAGAGGCGTTGCAGCGGGCGGTTCATCGGACCGTCATCGCCTGGTAGTCGGTTTTCACGCCCCGGATGACTGCAGCAAGCTGGTTGATCTGGTGCTCCATGCAGCGACGATAGTCCAGTTTGAGGCCGCTGAGGGGGTGGATGACCGATGCGTTGAGTTTCTTTTCCATCTCCTGGATAAGACGGATACGGGCACGGTCATTCATTCGGCAGCCTGCGGCGGGAGTGTCCGGCAGAGTGAAGTCGTCGGGATGGAGACGCCGATTGAGCGTGAGGTTCCAGACGATGGGGTCCACCACCAGGGCACGGAACTCTTCGATCATATCGGAGGCCAGGGCGGGATGGCCGGCGCGCAGGGGATGCAGGTAACCGACATGGGGATTGAGCCCGCGAGCCCTGATCAACGAGTGGATGTTGTAAAAAAGCAGGGTGTAACCATAGGAGAGCATGGCGTTGACCGGGTCGCGGGGCGGCCGGCGGTTACGGACGGTAAAGCCCCAGGCCGGGTCGATGACGGTTTTTATCGCGTCGAAGTAGATGTGTGCGGCGTTGCCTTCGAAGCCGCGCACCTGATCGATGGTCTCGGCCCCGGCCACCTGGTTGAGCAGACGTTTCAGGGCGGCAGCCGCCTTCTCCAGGGCGGGGCCCTCGCGTTTGCGCGCCAGCCGCTTGAGCAGGGTGCGGCTGTTGCTGACTTTACCGCGTATCAGGGCACGCGCGAGTCGCAGGCAGAATGCCTGATCGTCCGATTTTTTGAACTGGGCTTTATGCAGCAGGACCGGTTCGGTGTCGAATGCATCTACCACGCCATGGTATCTGCCCGCCGCCGACAGCAGGTAGATGGGGATACGCTCCCGGAGGCAGAATTGCATCGCCTGGGTGGTGATCTGAGCATTGCCGAAGACCATGATCTGATCCACCTTGATGGCAGGTATCTCCTGTTTGACCTGCCCCTTCTGGCGAATCACCAGACGCTCCGACTCCTTGCCCAGCACCTGGCCATGCCTGAGCAGGTAGAGCGTTCGCAATCGAGGGTCAAGCTTGTGGTCTGGCATCGCCGGCAAGGGCTCGACCGGTTCCCGCTCCAGGGGGAAGTCCCGTGTTTGAATGCCGGCTTCCGAGAAAGCTTCGGCGATGGTGGTGGGCGATGCCGTTTCTGGCGGATTCTCTCTTTCGCCGGAAATCGGGGGGAGCGCGGTTTCCGGCCTGGGCACGATGGGCGGCGCTTCAGCGTGTTCCGCCTTGAATGCCAGGGAGCGGACGAACTGGATGCCAAGGAAACGAAAGCCCTGGTCGAAATCGACAATGCGGGTCTTCTGTTCGTTGATCTCCAGCCGCAGGGCGCGCAGCACCTCTTCTGTCAACTCCAACGCTTCTTCCGCCGCCTTGCGGCTTCTGCACAGGACGAGAAAATCATCGGCATAGCGCACCAGTTTCTTGTTCTCGTCCAACAGCACCTCGTCCAGGTGATCGAGGTATAGATTGGCCAGCATCGGTGAGAGTGGCGAGCCCTGCGGCACCCCTTTCTGCAGCGAATACTGGCGCCTGCCTTCCTGAACCCGTGCCTTCAGCCAGAGGCGGATGAGGTCCAGAATGGCCTCGTCCGAAATCAGCTTTTCCAACTCGGTCATGAGCAGGCCGTGATCTACCTCGTCAAAAAAGGCTCGAATATCGGCATCCACCACCCAGCGGTATCCCTGGTCCCGCAACGCCTCTACGCGCCGCGCCGCCTGCTCCACCGAACGTCCGCGCCGGTAGGCGAAGCTGACATCCTCGAACTCCGCCTCGAACAGCGGCGTGAGCGCGATGGCCATGGCACTCTGCAACACCCGGTCGCGCACCGCAGGGATGGAGAGAGGCCGCTCGCCGCCCCCTTTTTTCGGAATGGTCACCCGCAACAGCGGCAAGGGCCGGTAGGTGCCGTGCAGCACTTCACTGCGCAGGGTGGATAGATTTGCCATCAACCGCCCCTCGAAAGCGGCGATGGTCTGCCCATCCACCCCCGGCCCACCCTCGTTCTCCCGCACCCTCGCCCAAGCCGCCAACAGGTTGGCGTCGGTGAGAATATCTTTGATATGGGGCGAAGACATGTTTTGTTCCCCCTGTCGTCTGGCTCTATCCGCTATCCGGCCTGCTTTTCAGTGCCTCGGATAAAACCGCCTCTACCGCTTGTGACGAGAGCCCCTCCATCGAGCGTCCCCAGAAACCCTGCTTAGGGATCTCGCCACCATACCAGCCGCCGGGCCACGCTTTGTCAAGCCGGCAGACCAGGCCGCCATCGCCGAAGAAATTCACCTCATCGGGCGAGATCACCAGCAGGTTCTGGTAGCTTGCCCCTTGTGCCATACGGTCCGTTACCGTGGCGGTTTTATCGTGAGGCAGTTCCACGATGGTCAAACGACCATTCAGCTCGAGACGCCGCCTGGCGATGGCCTCTTCTGCCGTGGTTTCCTGCGCCGGGGTGATGCCTTGGGCGGCGCGGTCGCGGGCGCGAATATCGGCAATTTCATCATCACTGGCGCCCAACCGCCGCATGGCGGGTATGTAGCCCCGGTCGTTGGCGGCAATGAGGGGAAAATCGGCGAACACGCCCTTGCCCCATCGCTCCGGCGGCATCTCCAACAGGCGCCAGACCTGTTCCAGAGAGGTGGGTCTGTCGTTCCCGGCGCGCTCGCCATGGTGATCGGCGACCAGTACTTTTTTACTGTCTCCCAGGTCGAGATCATTTTCCAGCTCGATCAGTACCAGGATGGCCGTTTTCGGCAACACCTTCAACTCTTCGCC
>JAUXGQ010000502.1 GCA_030621975.1 Gammaproteobacteria bacterium
ATGGAACTTTCGCCGAGATCGGTGCCGGGCAGGAGGTGGCGCGCTGGTTCCTGCACGTGGGCGGGGCCGCGGGCACCGTGGCAAAGACCATGTCCGCCTACGATATGAAATTCAGTGATGATATCTACGGCAAGGGCAGCCGCTATGTCTCCCGCGAACGCATCCTGGCCATGCTGGATCACGAATATGCTCTGCTCACCCAGCGGCTCGGCGAAAAGCGTGGCGCGGAAACCAATTTCTTCGTGTTCGCAAACTCCGTCTCGGCGCGCAACTTCAAGGGCACCAACGAGTGCCACGGCTGGCTTGGGCTGCGTTACCAGATGGAGCCGCAGGGTGAGCCCAACGAGCTGCTGCTCCACATCAACATGCGGGATCCATCGAACAGCCTCCAGCAGGAAGCGCTGGGCATCCTGGGCGTGAACCTGCTATACACAGCACTGCTCGGATCCAAGGACGCGGACGGGTTCTTCGCGTCACTTGTGAACGAGCTGAGCCTGGACCGGATCGAGATCGACGTGATCGAAGCACGGGGCCCGGAACACGGCGCCAACGACGCCTACATCCTGGGCACCAAGCTCGTGCAGGCGGGTCTGGCCCAGGCGGTGCTGCTCAGCACGGACGGGACTCTGGTCCAGCCCTCCAGTGTCATCCGCAAGCGGCTGCTGGTAGTCGAGCGGGGAATGTTTATGCATACCTTCCCCTACCACAGGCAGATGCTTGAGGAATCATTGCGGCGCCTGCAACAGGAGGAAGAATGCGAACGGGCTCCGATCCTGCTGCCCGAACTGTCGGTGAACCCGGTGGCCGGTCTGGAAGCCCCGGATGAGGTGGAGACCTTGCGCCGTCTGAGTGAACTCAGGGGACTCGGTCAACCCATCCTGTTGAGCCGCTTGCCCGAGGCCTATCACCTGACTTCGTATCTGCGACGGTACACACCCGAGCCCATGCGTTTCGTGTTCGGGGTGTCCACCTGGGTGCAGATCCTGCACAACGCCCAGTACCACAACCTCATGGGGGGTTTGTTGGAAGCCCTGGGAAAACTCCTGGCGGGCCGGGTGAAGCTTCACATCTACCCCATGCCGGCGGAGATTTACCGGGCGGCGCTGCCCGACGACTTTGCGACACGGGCCAAGGTTGTTGTTCCGACCGAAGGGCTGGTCACGATGGAGAGCATCAGGTTCGAGGAATCGGTGCAACATCTGTACCGGTATCTCTACGATTCGGGCTGGGTCGCGGGGTTGTCGCCGGACGAGGGCTAAGCCCTTTTCTCGACGGCTTCCAGCCGCCTTTCCAGTTCGGCCACTCTCTGCTCGATATCCCTGGCAGGCTTGCCTCCGAGGAAGTTCACTTTCAGCTTCTCCGCTACATCGAGCAGTTGGAGCATGAGTAATATCACCACACAGGCCGCGACGATTCCAACTACTTCCCACATGACTTCCCCCTCCGGCTAAATTTTGTGCATGGTTCCGCACCTTGGGCATTTTGCCTCGCTGGACCCGAAGTCCGGCGGAATTTTCAGGACGGTGCCGCAATCGCACTCAATCTGTTTGTAACCATCCTTGCGGTAGAAAAAATCGTCCACCTGACGAGCAATTTCGCGTTGCGATGCCGACACTTTTTCGCGGACCGGAGCCGGTTCCGTGCTGTCCTCCTTGAGAGCCGAGCCGGGGATCACGCCCTTCTTCGCTCCCTTCACTTCCATGTAGCCGCGATCATAGTCCACGAAACTCCCTGATCCCATGGAGCGCAGGATGCGGATCCGCTCGTCGATGGGCGGATGTGTGCTGGTCGCGTTGGCCGCCATGTGATCGACCCGTTTGAGGGGATTGATGATGTACATGGGCGCCGTCGCGCTGGTCGCCCCGCCCAACTTGTCGGGGGCGCGGCTGATTTTCTCGAGCGCCGAGGCCAGACCTTCGGGATAGCGGGTGAAGGTGGCGGCCGAAGCGTCGGCCAGGTATTCACGTTTTCGCGACACGGCAAAGTAGATCAACCGGGCCAGAATGGGCGCGAGGATCATCAGCACGATGGCAATGATCGCGATGATGCCCGACCCGTCCTGCCCTCCGTCACGCCGTGATCGACTGCGCCCGCCCCCGAACCACATGCCACGCAGGCCGACTTCGGCCAGAATGACGATCGCTCCGGCCAGCACACCCGCAAAGAGCATCAACTGGATGTCCCGGTTACGGATGTGGCCTATCTCGTGGGCAATCACGCCTTGCAACTCGTCGCGGTTGAGCCGTTTGAGCAACCCGCTGGTCACTGCCACGGAAGCGTTTTCCGCCCTGCGCCCGGTGGCAAACGCGTTGGGCGCCGGATCGTCGATCACGTAGATCGCCGGCATCTGGGCCAGGCCCGCTGCCAGAGTCATTTCCTCGACCACGTTGAACAGGATCGGCATGTCTTTCTTTTCGACCTTGCGCGCGCCCGAGACCGCCAGCATGACGTGGTCACCCTGGAACCAGGCAGTCAGGGTCATGACGAACCACACCACCGCGGCGATGATCACCCCGGTCGGCCCGCCGCCCCTGCCCCAGAAATATTCGCCACCGAACCAGCCCAGGGCCACCAGCAGCAAGGCTGTGAAAAACACCAGGACGACGGACTTGCGTTTATTGGCTGCTATCTGTTCCCACATATCAGCTGAAGTCCACCTTGGGGGCCGCGCGTTCGGCTTCGTCCTCGACCTCGAAGAAGGTTTCGGCGGTGAAGTTGAACATGCCGGCGATGATGTTGCTCGGGAACATATGCACCTTG
>JAUXGQ010000171.1 GCA_030621975.1 Gammaproteobacteria bacterium
CGCCGCATCGTTCTCACCCACACCGGCGGTAAACACCAGGGCGTCGAGCCCGCCCAGCGATGCGGTCAGGGCGCCCAGCTCCTGAGCGATGCGGTAGATGAAATAATCGATGGCATCGCGCGCGCGCGGATGCTCGCTTTGATGCAGGGTGCGCATGTCGTTGCTCACGCCGGAGATCCCGAGCAGCCCGGAACGCTTGTACAGCAGCGCTTCCAGCTCCTCCACACCCAGCCGGTCCCGGTGCATGAGATACAGCAGCACGCCGGGGTCGAGCGACCCACAACGGGTGCCCATAGGCAGGCCGTCCAGGGACGAAAAGCCCATGGTGCTCTCCACGCTCTTGCCCCCGTGGATGGCGCACATGCTGCAGCCGCTGCCAAGATGCGCCACCACCACCCGCCCCCGGGCCAGATCGGGCGCGATCTGCGCCAGGCGACCGGCGATGTATTCATAGGAGATGCCGTGAAAACCGTAGCGCCGGATGCCCTCTTCGAAGAGCTCGAAGGGCAGCCCGAGGCGCTCGCTCACCGCCGCGCGCCCGCGGTGAAAGGCGGTATCGAAACAGGCCACCTGGGCCAGCTCGGGGTGGCCCTTGGCAACCGCCCGTATCGCCGCCAGATTATGGGGCTGGTGCAGCGGCACCAGGGGGATCAGTCGGTTCAGCTCGGCAAGGACCTGCGCGTCGATCAGCACCGGTTGGGCGTATTGCTCGCCCCCGTGGACCACCCGGTGGCCCACCGCCAGCAGCCGTTTGCCCTCGATGAACGCCTGCAGCCAGCGCCAGATCTGCTGAAAGGCCAGGGTATGGCCCTCGCCTCCGCCCACCGCCTCCCAGTAGCTCTCGGCGAGCAGGGATCCGTCCGCATCCTTGGCCAGGAAATGGGGCGCGCTGCCGATCCCTTCCACCTGTCCCTTGGCCAAGAGTTCGGGCTCACCGGCGACAGCGCGGTAGACCGCAAACTTGACGCTGGAGGAGCCCGCATTGAGGGTCAGGACGACCTCGTTCATCGCTTGAAACCCGAGACCGCATTCCTGCGCAGCGCATGGGCATGGAGCACCGCGGTCGCCGCCGAGGCGCGGCGCGCCCGCACGCTGTCCGCGCGCGAGGTCAAAACGATGGGAACACGCGCACCGAGCACGATACCGGCGGCGTCCGCGTGGGCCATGAAGGTGAGCTGTTTGGCCAGGATGTTGCCCGCCTCCAGGTCCGGCGCCACCAGCACGTCGGCCTGCCCGGCCACCGGCGAGTCGATGCCCTTGGTGCGGGCCGCCTCCAGGCTGATGGCGTTATCCATCGCCAGCGGCCCGTCCAGCAGACCGCCCTTGATCTGGCCCCGGTCGGCCATCTTGCACAGGGCCGCCGCTTCCAGCGTGGATTGAATATGCGGGTTGACCGTCTCCACCGCCGACAGGATGGCCAGACGCGGCTCCTCCACGCCGAAGGTGTGGGCCAGATCGATGGCGTTCTGACAGATGTCCGCCTTCGCCGTCAGATCCGGCGCGATATTGACCGCGGCATCGGTGATCAACAACAGCTTGGGGTAGGTGGGTACGTCCATGGCGAAGATGTGGCTCATACGGCGTTCCGTGCGGATGCCGGTGCTGCGCGACACCACGGCACCCAGCACCTCGTCGGTGTGCAGGCTGCCCTTCATCAGGATCTCCGCCGCGCCTTCGTGCACCAGCTCCACCGCCCTGGCCGCCGCGGCGTGGCTGTGCGCGACGTCGATGATGCGGTAGCCCGCCAGGTCCAGTCCCTGCTCTTCGGCCACCGCGCGTATGCGCGCTTCCGGCCCGATGAGCAGCGGTGCGATCATCCCGTCCTGTGCCGCTTCGATGGTACCCTGCAGGGATTTCGCATCGCAGGGATGGATGACGGCGGTGGGGATCGGATCGAGCCCCCGCACCGATTCGAGCAGGTCGGCGTAGCTGTCGTGGTGGCGCACGGAGACCTCGGGCAGTTCCGCCTTGGGCACCGAGATCTTCTCGCTGGGCGCGATCACCTCGGCCAGGCCGGTCATGACCGTTTCACCCCGCTGATTCACCACGTCGCAGTCGAACACGACCCGGTTGTTATCTCCTTTTTCCCGCACCTTGATGCGCGCCGTCACGGTGTCGTCGAGGACCACCGGGCGATGAAACTGCATGTCCTGTTTACGGTAGACGGTGCCGGGACCGGGCAGCAGGTTACCGAGCAGGCTCGAGATCAGCCCGCTGCTCCACAGGCTGTGCCCGGTGATCGCCCCGGTGGCGCTGCCGCGCGCGTATTCCGCATCCACGTGGGTGGGATTGAGATCCCCGGAGACCTTGCCGAAAAGGACGATGTCGTCGCGGGTCAGCGTGCGCTGCAACTCCGCACTCTGGCCCACGCGGAGCTCCTCATAGGGGTGGTTTTCGATGAATTCAGTGACCATGGATACGCCCTCTTAAGCGTTTGTTTTTAACTCAGCCAATGCGTTGGCGGACGCCGGCCGGTCGGGAACGGCAGGCCAATCCTCACTCCGTAGGAGCCCGCTTGCGGGCGAACCTGCGCCGCGCTCCGAGTCTTCGCCCGCAAGCGGGCTCCTACGGGCCGGGATTCTCCCGAGCGGCGGTGCGAATCCCCGCTCAGGCGCTCGCCGCAAACAGCTCTTCGACCTTGGCCCAGCGCTTCGCCTTCTCGCCCTCCAGCTCGCCGCTTGCCGTGACCACACGACGAATAGTGTCCAACTCTTTTTGCCTTGCCTTGGGGTCCTTAGACAGCATCTTCGGGATGGCCGCCAGGGCCGCTTCCTGGTCCAGCAGCAGGGCAAAGAACTGCTCGCGCAGCGCGTGTTTGAACTCCTCGAGCGTCATGCCCTCGCCCTCCTCGTCGCGTATCTGCTGCACCACCGCAAAGCGACGCTCGTCGAGCGCCGTCCCGCCCATGCCGATGTAGACCAGGGCGCGGATCGCCGCCTCCACCTGCCCGCCCTCGCCGATGCGCGCCTTGATCTCGGCGATACGCTCGTTGATGTAGGCGATCTCCTCGGGCTCCATACCGGGGCGCCGCCGCGGGGCCTCGTCCGTGGCCTGCAACCCCACCAGCGCCTGCAGCATCGGGTTGCCGTAGACCGCCAGAAAGATCTGCTCGATACTTTGGTCCCGCACATCCCGCCACCCGTCCAGGGCCGAGACCATCATCGACGACATCATCTCCTGGAGCTGCACGAACGGGTTGTCCGGTGCCTGTGGCACCCGCTGCTCGCGCACCTGCTCGGCGAGCGCCGCCACCTGGCCCATGAGCGGATTCTTGTCCGAGAGCAGCTCCAGGGGCAGCTCCGCGGGCTGCAGCTTGTGCAGCCAGTCCGCACTCTTGTCGTTGGCGAAGGCCTGCACCAGGGGCTGCAGCAGGGTGCGGTAGAGCCCCAGATTGATCTCGGAGACCCGCTTGACGGTGGCGAAACGCCGCTCGTCCTCCGGGTCGGGTTGCACGATCGCCCGCACATCGTCCAGGCTGCGGCGCTCGAAGCGCACCACCCAGTCGCCGCCGGCCAGCTCCGCCCCGGTCGCCATCGCCGACTTGGGCACCATGACCGCCTCGTAGATGCCCGGCGGGAGGATGTCGATGAGGTCGATGTTGGAGGCGAACTCCTGATGCTCCTTCTTGGCCACACCCCCGGAGACGAAGATACCGAGATGGCCGACGCTCTTGTGGATCGCGTAGACGATGGTCTGCTCGTTGGCCAGGATGTCGTCGTCGTCCTCGTAGCAATCGAGGATCCAGCCGATCGCCTGCTGCGGCGGGGTGATGTTGTCCCCCTCGGAGGCGAAGCACAGGATCGGCGAACGGATGTTGCGCAGGTCGATGCGCACACCGTCACTGGTGGTCAGCTCGGCCGAGGCCAGGCGGTTGCCGATGAACAGCTGGTCCACGATCCACTGGATCTCCTCGGCGTTCAAACTGACGTGGCCGCCCCACCAGCGTTCGAAGTCGAGAAAGCGCTCCGCCTCCGTGTCCACGTTCGACCAGAGGTTGTAGTTCTTGCTCCAATAGGTGTTGGCCGGGTTCATGCCCTCGAAGTTGTCCACCAGGTAGCCGCCGTCGAACCGGCCCTTTCCCAGGTCGCTCATGAGCGCCGTGAGCCAGCTTCCGCCATACAGCCCCCCCGTGTAGCGCATCGGGTTCTGGCCCTTGACCCCGGCCCAATAGGACAGCGGCGATCCCGGCACGATGATCGGCCCGAACAGCTCCGGGCGCACCGCCGCCAGCATCATGACCGCCCACCCGGCCTGGCAGTTGCCGATCACACAGGGCTTGCCCTCGGCCTGCGGGTGCAGCGCGATGACCTTCTCCAGAAACGCCTCCTCGGCGCGCATCACATCCTCGTGGTCTGCCCGGGCAGGGGCTCGGGAGTGAAAGCGACGAAGTAACACACGTGGCCGGCACGCGCCGCCACCCCGATCTCGCTGTCCGCCTTGAAGCCCCCGATTCCGGGACCGTGCTCCGGTGCCGGCTTACAATCGGCTAACCGTGCGGAACTTGACCGGAATCAAGTTTATGTGTATTCGCACATACGCCGTCCCAACGGATAGGGCTAAAATGCCCGAGGTGAGAAAAGTAGGGGATGGTGGCGGGGTCAACCCGGATTTACATCGTTCAGACCTCAACACCATGACGGGATCATTGATATATAACTTATTGCTTTTAGTTGCAAAAATGGATATCCAGGCGATAATTGGACACTCACGACAAGTTCAATCCGTCGACCGCGAAAAAAATGACATGATTAACAGCATTGCTCAAGATTTACAGATCTTTCGTACAATGTATCCCTGTAAATCCTGAAAAATCATGTTAATCCTGTCTAATTATGGAGTTGATTTTTAGAGGAAATGGAGAGGTCTGTATATACGGAAAACGACATTTCTCGCGCAGAGGCGCAGGGAGAAGGACTAGTGTAAGAACACTCAGGATGCGAGCCGCTTGTACTTTATCCGGTGCGGACGCTCGGCGTCGGCGCCCAGGCGGCGTTTACGATCCTGTTCATACTCCGCGTAGTTGCCTTGGAACCAGACCGCCTGGCTGTCACCCTCGAAGGCCAGTATGTGACTGGCGACGCGGTCGAGAAACCAGCGGTCGTGGGAGATGATCAGGGCGCAGCCCGGAAAAGTGAGCAGTGCCTCTTCCAGGGCGCGCAGGGTCTCCACGTCCAGGTCGTTGGTCGGTTCATCGAGCAGCAACAGATTGCCGCCGCTCTTTAGAAGCTTGGCCAGATGCACCCGGTTGCGTTCGCCCCCGGAGAGATTGGCGACGCGTTTCTGCTGGTCGGGCCCTTTGAAATTGAAGCGGCTTACATAGGCGCGGGACGGCATCTCGAAGCTGCCGACGGTCAGGATATCCGCTCCGTCGGATATCTCC
>JAUXGQ010000348.1 GCA_030621975.1 Gammaproteobacteria bacterium
AGTTTCACACGACCGCCTGTAATCGCCGCGGCAACCAGATAGGTGCCGGTTTCGATTCTGTCGGGAATGATGCGGTGGCGGGCGCCGTGCAGGCGTTCGACGCCCTCGATGGTGACGGTATCCGTCCCGGCCCCTTGGATACGGGCGCCCATGGCCCTCAGACAATTGGCCAGGTCCAGGATCTCGGGTTCCCGGGCGGCGTTTTCGATTACCGTTACACCCTCGGCAAGGGTCGCCGCCATCATCAGGTTTTCGGTACCGGTGACGGAGACCAGGTCCAGCACGATCCGGGCACCTCGTAATCCCGGCGTGGTCGCCCGGATATAGCCATCTTTGATATCTATGCCGACACCCATGGCCTTGAGACCCTGGATGTGAAGGTTGACCGGTCGTGAACCTATGGCGCAGCCTCCGGGCAGGGAGACCTCCGCCTTGCCGAGGCGGGCCAACAGGGGCCCCAGTACCAGAATCGAGGCCCGCATCGTCTTGACCAGCTCATAGGGCGCCCGCAAGACCGAAACGTTGCGGGCGTCGGTGAGCACGTCCGACGCTCCCGTGCGTTCGGCACGCACGCCCAGATGAGCCAACAGGTTCAGGGTGGTCGAGACGTCCTTGAGTCGCGGCACGTTGCTTATCCTGAGCGGCTGCTCGGTCAGCAGCGTTGCGGCCAGCACCGGCAAAGCCGCGTTCTTGGCCCCCGAGACGGTGATTTCGCCCTCCAGGCGAACGTCGCCTTTGATGCTGAGTTTATCCATGGTGCGCGCTGCCTAGGGCCTGTTAACACTATGTGGATGCCCAGCGTTGGCGCTCCAATGAGGCCAGGCAAGGCGTGCCGAGCGCAGTTTGGTCGCTCCAAATAAGCGAGGCGCAACGCAGCATGGCCCCATTGGAGAGCCAACCCGAAGGGACGGGGCCATTTTTCCGCATGACGGCGTTGCACGTTCGCTCATGTACGGCAAGTACACTACGCTCAGTGCGCCTTGTCCTGCGAAAAAATGGCCGCCGTCGATGGGTATCCACATAGTGTTAACAGGCCCTAGGGCATCTCAGAGGTCGTCGTCGGATAGCTTCAAGGCGGCGTAGGCACCCAGAATGGTGTCGATCTGCTCCGTGGTATGAGCCGCGCTCACACTGCAGCGCAGCAGGCAACTGTTGGTGGGGGTCGCCGGCGGCATGACCAGGTTGACGTATACCCCGCGATGCATAAGCTGGTTCCAGAAGCCGATGGCCTGTGCGCGGTCGTCCACTGTTGCCGCGACCACTGGACTGGCATCCGGACCTACCCGGAAGCCTTGCGCCTTGAGCCCGTCGTATAGACGCTGGGCATTGTCCCAGAGTTGCTGCCTCAGTTCCGGTCGATCCCGCACAATGCGCAGCGCAACGCGGGTGGACGCTATGACGGAGGGAGAGGGTGAGGCGGTGAAGATGTAGGCGCGGGTGGCGAAGCGCACCAGTTCGAGTTCCGGGCGTTGGCTGACGCAAAAACCGCCGGTCGATCCCAGGCTCTTGCTGAAAGTGCCGACGATAAAGTCGACGTCGCTTTCTATTCCGGTTTCTTCCACCATGCCGCGACCCCGTTCACCGAGCATACCCATGGAATGGGCCTCATCGACCAGCAGGTAGGCGCCGTACTCTCGTTTGAGGGCGGCAATTGCGGCCAGGGGAGCGCGGTCTCCCAGCATGCTGTAGATGCCCTCGACGATGATCAGGACGTTGGCGCCGCGACCGCGGAGCCGACGCAGACGCTTTTCCAGATCGGCGGCGTCGTTGTGCCGGAAGCGCACCAGTTCGGCGCCACTGAGACGACAACCGTCGTAGATGCTGGCGTGGCTGTCGGCGTCCAGCAGGATCACGTCGCCCGGAGCCGCCAGGGTTGAACTCATGCCCATGGTCGCAAGGTAACCGGTGGAGAAGACGATGGCCGATCGGCAGCCGAAAAACTCGGCGAGTTCCCGTTCCAGGGCCGCATGGGCGGCGTAGGTGCCGTTGGCCAGACGTGACCCGGTGGTTCCGGTGCCCTCGGTGGCCGCCGCGGTCCTGGCTGCTTCGACGCATTCCGGATCGAAGGTCAGACCGAGGTAGTTGTTGGTGCCGGCGAGAATCACCCGGTGGCCGCTGACGATCCCCTCGGTGGCGGAAAGGAGCCGTTCAGTGACTGCCCCGAAAGGGGTTACGCCGAGGCGGTCCAGTTCCTCTCTGACCTCAGCGATGGGTTGAAACTTGTCAAACAGGCTCATGGGTTGGTGATCTTTTCGAGCCGCAGGGCGAGGTCCCGAACGGTACGGATGTCGGGCAGGATATTAAGGGGGAAAGAGATGTCGAGCTCATCTTCGATATGTTCCACCAGCTCCATGACCTGAAGTGAGGTCAGCCCCAACTCCGCCACCAGTTCGCTGTCCTCGGTCAGCGTCATCCCTTTTTTGACGAACGGCGCCAGGATCTCCGAGATTTGGTTTAAAAGGACGTTGTAATCAGGCATAGCCCGCCTCTACTCCTCAGTATTCGTAGGACAATAAACTCTGCGCCCTCTGCGGTGAAATATCCGGGCTAGCCCGGCAGGGCCATCGGGAGATTGGGTGCCGGCGCCAGCTGTGGGGTGTTTTCCAGTACCTCAAAGGCATCGTGTCGCACATGATTCTGCTGCATCTCTTCACGCAGCATCTCTTGCGTGACAATACCTTTGTCCAGGCATTCCCGCAGAAGACCGAAAAAGAAACGTTCCTGGTTCCGGTCGGGATGAGGTTTGTAGTTGCCCAGCAATGCGTAGTCGCCGAACAGGTGGCGCCGTGCTCGATTCAACCAGGCCAGGGGAGGGAACAATCGAAACCGCTCCGCAGGCCGCCAGTCGATGGGCAAACCGGCCTTCCAGGGTTGAGTCCTGCGCCGGGTATTGTGGATCATCCGTGTTTTCGCGGTCAGTTTGTCGAAGTCGTTCCACTCCTCTTCGAACAGACCGATAGTGTCGCGGTCTTCCAGTTTGAGACAAACCCAGGGTTGGTAGTCTCGCTTGAACTCGAACAATTCGTTGAACTGTTCCTCCACATGCCAGTGGGTCAGCCTGGCGTTGTCCAACAGCATCACGCTGCTGGCCAGGCACCGGTCGACAAAGCCTTTCGGTCCAGAGCGTCGGCGGCACATGATGGCCTTGCCCTGCATGTCGCGGGACAGCAGCTCCCACACATCGCCGACGGCAAAGATGTCCGGGTCGATCACCACCGAGCGCCCTTTGTAACCCATCAGTTCCGGTGGCATGAAACGCAGGGGCGTAAAGGACTGGAGGTCTTCGTTGAGCCAGGTGCGCTTGACGCCGTCCCGCAGATACATCTGGGCCTCGCGGGCATCGAAAAAGGGATAGTCCTTCTTTTCGATTATGCGCACATCAAATCTGTCGTTGTTCTGGGAATTGCGGCGCAATGCGTACTTGGCGACCAGGGCGCCAACGACCTGCTTGTGGTTGGTGTGGATGAAAACACAATGTTCCACGGTGAAAAACCTCTCTTGAGTTCACGGTGAAGCGACATCGATCCGATGCGGCATGAAAAATAGCAGGTTGTATCCGCTTGGTAATTGACCTCAGTCATACCGCCCCTGCGGCGGAGCCCCTTGAAATCGGGGCAAGGTGATCAATATCACCGCCTCGCCATCGGTACGCTGCATGGCCTCTATGTCCGCGTCACCGGGCACCGAAATGCGTCTTTGCTTGGCGGCGCTGCTTCGCTGGGTGCTGTAGCTCCACTGCCTGTACCCCGGATGGGACTGCTGAGGCGCGTGCCGGCG
>JAUXGQ010000411.1 GCA_030621975.1 Gammaproteobacteria bacterium
ACCGGGCCCAGCTCCGGCAGGAATTCGAACACAAAAGGCTTGGCCGCTTCCGTCGTGGGCGACGAAAAGCGGATATCCAGGTCCATCTGCTCAAAAGCCCCGGGCAGCTCCGGGCCCGAGATCCGGGCGTCGCCGGCGCACTCGACCTGGAATCCCTCGCCCTGGGCACCCTTGGCGGAAAAGTCGGTCACGGTCAAGGTGCCCATGCTCAGGCTGAATCGGCCCGCGGCAGTCAGCCGATCGAGGGGGGGCAGCAACAAGGCTTCGGGCACCAGCCATGCAATGAGATCCGAGTCCTTGATATGCCCCGACAACGTCATGTCCGCACCTTCGCCCGTCCACAGGTTCCCGATCGAGCCCTGGACGTTCACGGAGACGCTGGATTTCTTCGCCAGACTCAGGGTTAGTTTTTCCGCCCGCGGCGAGTCCCATTGGCCCGCAACCGTGGCAGAACCCTCAAATCGGCCGAGCTCCGGCGTCTGAACGCCGAACAGCGCGAGTACAACGGCGGGTTCCTCAAGCTCCCCGTGGACATCGAAACGCAGACTGGGACCGCTGGCCGTCTGGTCCAGGGTGCCCTCGGCGGCGAACGCGGCCTTGTCGCTGATCAGGCGTATCCGCGCGGGAAACGGCGCCCGGGTTTCCAGCAGTTCGGCCAGGTTGCCCATACTGCCCTCGATCCTGTACCCCAACCCGGCGAACGCGCCCTGTCCCTGGATCTCGAGCCTTCGCGGCTCGCCGGCCACCTCATCCAGCGATAAGGCGTCCAAGGTGAACTGCACGGGTTTCGCCCCTTGTGCACCATAGCTCACGCTCAGAGCCCGGATGTCCAGGCCCTCGATGACAGGAAGCAGGGGCAGGCCGCTGGTGTCGGCCCCCTGCCGTGGTTTCTCCAGCGCAACCCCCGGTTTCTCGGATACGGACGTGATCGTCAGCGCCACATCCTGCAGAACCAGGCGTTCTACCCACAGGATGCGCTGCAGCAGCGGCTTGAGTTCCAACTGCAGTTGAACCTCACCGGCGCGCAGGCGCAGGTTACCTGCGCCCGAGTCCAGTCTCACCTGGTGGGCCGAAAGCGAAGGGACGAGCGCCGGATTGAACGAAAAATCACCGTCGATGGATAATCGGTAATCGCTGTGGCTGTTGACCGTCCAGACCAGCAGCGCCTTGTAGTCCTGGTCGTCGAGGACAAACAGAAAGACAACCACGAGCACGCCGAGGCCGACGATCAGCCCGGAAATGAGACTCAAGGTAATCCTCAACCAACGCCTGGTCCGCATCGTGTACTCGCAAGAATCGGGACAGATCGAAGAATAACACACGGGGAATCCCGTCATAGATCCTGCCCCGCGTACTGAACGACGGGCCCCGCCTGGTGGTTGACGGGCAAACTCCATCGTCCTATGCTTTCAGGCTGGTCTGAAAAAAACGTCACAATGGAATATTATGAATTCCTATAGACGGTTTCTGCACCGCGGTGCCGCACGTTTCATACAGCCGACCTGATTGAACAACCCGTACGGCGGCAAGGTCGTCATATTCCAACACCCTGATAGGGGGAGGAGCGACGTATGGACTGGGTAATGATCGGAAAGCTGGTGGGTATATTGCTCCTGATTGCGGGCAATGCCTTCTTCGTGGGCTCGGAAATCGCCCTTACGTCGGCGCGCCGCAGCCGCATCAAACAGTTGGCGGGCACGGGCAACAAGGCTGCCAAGATCGTACAGCTGCTGCACAACGAGCCGGAACGCTTCTACTCGGTCACCCAGATCGGCATCACCCTGGTGTCCCTGGCGCTGGGTGCCATCGGCATGGTGACCCTTACCCAGATCTTCGACCCCGGGATCGTAGCGGCCTTTGGCGTCTTCGGCGACAGCGAAGAGGTGGTGGGATGGGCGCACACCTTTTCCTACGTAGTGGCTTTCATCATCATCTCATTCATGCACGTGGTCGCCGGCGAGCTGGCCCCCAAGGTGCTGGCCTTTCACAAGGCGGAGGCCATGAGTCTGTCGGTGGCCTGGATCATCAATGCGATGCACACCATGCTGCGGCCCCTGATCTGGGTCATGAATCATTCTTCCAACGGGCTGCTCTGGCTGTTCGGCCAGCGGGATCTGGCGGGCAGCGGCGAAGGGCATTTCTCGATGACCGGGGATGAGATCAGGACCATCCTCAGCGCCAGCGAGCAGGAAGGCGCGCTCGATCCCCAGTTGACCATGATGCTGCGCGGCGTGTTCGATCTGGACGAGCACGCCGCCCGGGATGCCATGGTTCCGCGTCCGGAGGTGCTGGCGCTGGCGAAAACAGCCACGGTTTCGGACGCCCTTCAGCTTTATAAGCAAGTGCGCCGCGAGCGTTACCCCGTCTTCGACACCTCCATCGACCACATCGTGGGCGTCGTGGCGATGAAGCAACTCCTCAACACCCTCGCAGAGACCGAGAACTCCCTGAAGACCGAGAAGATCGCTGGCCTGCCGGTGACTGAGATCATGCTGCCGCCCTACTTTATCCCGGACACCATGTCCTTGAGCAATCTGCTCAAGGACTTCACGAGCAACCGCCGCCAGATGGCGATCGTGCTCGACGAGTACGGCGGCACGGCAGGTCTGATTACCCTGGAGGATCTCCTCGAGGAGATCGTGGGCGATTACGAGGACGAATTCACACCCAGACACCGACATATCAAGAAGGAGGACAAGCGCCATTTCAGCATCGACGGGGGTGTTCGCGTCACGGAGCTGGAGCCCAAACTGAATTTCCCGTTTCCCACCGGTGACTACGTGACCCTGGGAGGACTGGTCAATCATCGGCTCGGACGGATCGCGGTCGTTGGCGATACCATCCAGTTGGAAGGGGCGCGGCTTGAGGTCTTGGAAATGGACGAACACCGGGTTTCCAGGGTCTTGTTCGAAGATCAGTCGTTGGGCGAAGAGGGAGAAGGAGATGAAAATGGGGGCAATCAAGAATCCCGGGGAAGCTTCGTGCAGTCGTCGGCCAGACAGATCCTAAAGAAAGAACCGGCGGAGCAAGCAGCCCCCCAGAAATCGGATCAGGAACCGGATGCCAATACTGGCAAGGAAAAGCCGGTAGCGGCACGGGAAGATGGTTGATGTAGAATCCTTTACGCTAAGGTCGCTGGCGCCGCGGACCGCCGTTTTCGTTGGGGCGGGTAGCTGAGCTGAGGACAAAGGCGCTCTGGATCCTCATCCCGATAGTCGAGATAAGAACGAGAACCAATGTGTATACACTCACCTCGCTGCGGCGGGGTGCTCCATCTTTAAACGAATAAGTCGGATCGTAGCCATGTCGTTCTGTGAGCCAAGGAGTTGTAAGAGAC
>JAUXGQ010000501.1 GCA_030621975.1 Gammaproteobacteria bacterium
TCCGGCTGTTTCTCCAACAGGCGTTCGATCACCTGTACGCTGCTGTCCATCTCGTTCAGGGTCACGCCGGGGTCCGCCGTTACACTCACCGAGATACGGCCGTCGTCCATCTTGGGCAGAAAGATCTGCTTCTTGCCGAAAAATGCCTGTGACGCCGGCGCCAACCCCAGGATGAAGACCAGGATCACCAACCAGGGCACCTTGAGTAGCAGGCCCACAAAGACGGCGTAGGCCTCCTGCAGCCGACCCATAACGGCATCTACCCTGGCACGCATCCGGCCTGTCCCCTGGGTACGCACCTTGGCCGCCAGTGCCGGGACCAGGGTCAGGGCGATAACCATGGAAGCGAGGATGGCCGCCGAGATGGTGAAGACAAGCTCCCGGAACAACAAGCCGGTGAGACCACCGATAAACAGGAACGGCAGGACCGCCGCCAGATTGGTACTGGTGGCCGCGACGATAACGCTGTTGACCTCTTGCGCCGCATGCACGCCGGCCTCCAGGTTCCCTTCCCCCCGGCATTGGTGCCGGTAGATGTTCTCCAGCATGACGATGGTATTGTCCACCAGCAGACCGACGCCCAGCGCCAGCCCCCCCAGGGTCATTATGTTGAGGGTCACTCCGCCCATGCCCATGATGACGAAGGTCACCATGATGGCAATGGGAATGGCGCTGCCGATGATCAGGGTACGACGCAGGTTGCCCAGGAAAACATATACCACGATCATAGCCAGCAGTGCACCGCTGACGGCCGCCAGACTGGAGTTCTTCAGGGACTGGCGAATGTAGATGGATTGATCCGCCACGCTTTCTACTGCTACATCCTGCGGCACCAGGCCCTGAGCGTAGAGCCAGTTCATGCGTTGCTGCACCACGTCCACCACCGCGATGGTATTCGCGGTGGGTTGTTTCTGAATGGACAGCTTGATGCCGGGAACACCATTGAGGCGCACCCGCAGGCGCTCGTCCTCGTGGGTGTCGATTACTTCCGCCACTTCCTGCAGGCGGATGATGTCGCCATCCGCCAATTGCAGCGGCAGCTCGGCGATCTGTTCGACACTGGCGAAGCGGCCGCTGATACGACCGGAGAGTTCCTGGCGGGACATCTTCAGGCGACCGGCGGGATCTTCACGATTGCCCCGCTGCAAGGCGTCGATCACATCCTGCATGTTGAGTCCCACACCGGCCAGCCGCAGCTGGTCCGGAAGCACGTGGATCTCCCGGATGAGACCGCCACCGACCTCCGCGGCGGCCACGCCGGGCAGGGTGATAAACCACTTGCCGAAGACATCGTCCACCCAGGTGCGCAGTTCCACGGGATCCCGCAGGGGCGAACTCACCACGAACTCCAGCACCGGTATCTGGGCCGGGTCGCGTTTGTAGATAATGGGAGGATCCGGGGTCTCCGGCAGGAAGCGTTTGGCCCTGTCCAGTCGGGTACTTGCGTCGCGCAATGCCACGTCGATGTCCTTGCCGTATTCGAAGGACAGATCCACGGACGAGGCGCCTTCCCCGGTGCGGGATTGCACGCTGATGGCGTCTTCGGTGATGGCCAACTGCTCTTCCAGTTGCCGGGTGAACTGATCCTCCATGACCGTGGCGGGTACCCCGGGGCTCAGTATGCGCACCCGTATCTCCGGATAGATCAGATGGGGATGCAGATCTATGGCCAGGCGGGACAAGGCGAACACCCCGAGCACAATCACCGCCAGCGCTATCATGGTTACGCCCACGGGGTGGCGGATGGACCATGCCGCCAGGCCGCCGGTTCTTTGTGAATCTAATAGCACTAATTCACCGGCTCGACCGATTTACCGGCAGCCAGACCCAGGAAGCCCTTGGTAATGACCCGCTGGCCGTCTTTCAGGCCTTCCGTGATCTCGACCTTTTCCGCCAGACGCAGGCCGGTCACCACATCCACCCGCTGCGCCTTGCCCTCCCCGTCAAGGATAAACACATACTCGCTGGTGCTGTCCCGGCGCAGGGCCGCGAAGGGAATCACCCGTCGATCGGCGCCGTGGGTCGTGAGCTCGACCCGGCATAGCTGACCCGGTGCGGCGCCTTCCGGCACCGGCTGGAGTTCTACCTCGATGGTGCCGCGACGGGTCAGAGGATTCAGGCTGTGATGGATGCGAATGATCCGCCCCTCGAACACCCGGTCACCCAGGGCATCGATGCGTACCATGGCAATGTCCCCCGTCGCCAGATAGGGGAGAACGAGTCCGGACACGGGCAGTTCCGTTACCAGGGACGAGGGGTCCGATATGGTCAGCAGGTGCTGGTGCCGTTCGGCGATGTTGCCCGGCTCCGAGAGCCTGGCCTCCACTACCCCCGTCAGGGGGCTCTCAATTCTGGTGTAACCCAGGCGTATGCGGAACAGATCTTCGTCGGCCCGGGCCACGTCGCGCTGCGTGAGGGCACGGGTGTACTCGTCTTCCGACGCCACCTTGCGTGCGCGGAGTTTTCTCAGCCGCTCCACGTCCTGTTCGGCCTGCTTGCGCGTGGCGGTGGCCCGCTTGAGCTGAACGCGGATCAGGGTATCATCCAGCCGCACCACCACATCACCCTTCGCGACCCTGTCACCTTCATAGAAAGGCAGTTGGGTGATGCGACCGTCCTCCTGGGTATATATCTTGACCTCACGCCGAGCCCGCAGGGTCCCGGTACGGGTACGCACCACGCTCAGATTATCGCTTCTCACCAGAGCGGTCTCTACCAGGTGCAGCCGTTCGGATCTTTTCCTTGTCGGGCCTGGCTCCTCGCCA
>JAUXGQ010000154.1 GCA_030621975.1 Gammaproteobacteria bacterium
CGCTGAGCCTGGCCTTCGATGAACGTTACTTCGCCCAAATCCAACGTCATTACCGGGCGATCCACCCCAAGCGCAGCGACCTTTCGGACCGGCCTTGGGAGGACGATCCGTCTTAGTCGATCCCTCTTTGCCCCCTTGCATGGGCCTATCCTCCGCGCCTTTCGCCTGACCGCGTCAACCGGCCATAAGGCATTCCTGTTCCTGGCCTTTCACGCTAGCCCATTCCTACCCACCACTGTGCATCCGGTGGGTCAATTATTTTGAGCAATACCGGGTCAGGTTTTATTAGCGTCAAAGAATTCCGTCCCCTGTGCTACAAATTGCGAGTTGAGAGGACTATTCCATGAAGGGGTTATGGATGGTCAATTGTTCTATCCTTTGGCCATGCTGCAGGTCTTCGCTATACAGCATTTTACAGCCGGCTTCGAGCGCGGCTGCGACAATCAGGCTGTCGTAAAAGCTGAATCGATAACGTGACTGGATATCCAGGCCGCGTTGATAAAGGATCGGGTTTGGGCTTACCTTCCACAGAGGGATCAAAATGTTATGCAGATAACGGTCAGCCATTTGGTGGTCCAGTGGGATGTGCGCCTTGCTTAAACCTGCGTTTAGGCACTCCTGTACAACTTGATAACTGATACAGGATTGACCGGTTTCAAGGGCAGTGTGGATTATGCCGGAGGCAATGGCGTGTTTAATGGGGTCTGAATCATCGATATTGTAAAGAAATACATTGGTATCGATAAAGCTGTCAGCGCTCATTCATCTCATCCCGGCTGAGTTTTCGGCCAATTCGCACCTTCCCCTTCAGGTCATCCATTAACGCATCGAATTCATCCAGCCGTTTTTTTCGCTGGGCGTAGTCTTCCAACCAAAGCCGAAACTGCTCGTTAAGGGTGGTGTGCTCGGCAACTGCACGCTGACGCGCTGCTTTTATCAGGTGTTCATCCGCGCTTAAGGTGATGTTTTTCATCGTTAGCCCTCTCTAAAACACGATTCGTGTGTACACTATTATAGTGCATTGTTGGGACCAGACCACAGGACAGGAAGAGAAGGAAGGGGACGCCCATGAAATAATAACCTTCATCTCGGCTTTGGATTTGTTATAAACGCAGGATGCCCCGCCAAGCCAGAATTGATTGCCCCGGAGCCGTACATGGAATACCGGGTCGGACCAAGGAAACCTATTGATATAACAAGAAATATGCTTTATATAAGGGCCTAAAATAGCCTTAGAAAGCCCTTTTTCGGGCAAAAATAGCAGCTTTAAGGAATAAAGGGTAACTGACAGGAAGGTGAGAGGTAGGCGCGATGACACGTTGGATGAAGGAACCGGGGGTTGGTAGGCGCTCATCGCGAAACGATGAGAGGTTCATTCTGCGCCTCGTCTTTCCCGTCCAAACGCCCCAACACACCAAAATCGTCCAGGATGCAGTACAGCGCAGGCACCAGGAACAGGGCGATCAGCGTTGCGGCGGTGAGACCGAAGGCCAGGCTGGCGGCCATGGGGATGAGGATCTGGGCCTGCAGGCTTTTCTCCAGCAGTAGTGGGGTGAGTCCCGCGATGGTGGTAATGGAGGTGAGCAGGATGGGGCGAAAACGCGCCAGGGCGGCGCGCCGCGCCGCCTCTCGTATTGGCGCGCCCTGCCGGCGCGCCTCGCGGATGAACACCACCAGCAGAATGGAGTCGTTCACCACCACCCCGAACAAGGAGGCCATGCCGACCATGCTGGGCATGGACAGGTCGATCCCCAACGCCAGGTGCCCGAAGACCACCCCGATCAAGGCGGTGGGGATAACCAGCATCACCGTAATCGGGGCCAGATATCCCCGGAACAGCAGCGCCAGCAGCATATAGACCCCCACCAGGCCCAGTAACACGTTGCGCACCAGAGACTGACCGGTTTGTTTGGACCTGTCGCTCTCGCCTTCGATGCTGTAGCGGATGTCCGGAAAACGTTCCATCAGTCCGGGCAGGAATTCGCGCTGCGCCAGGGTCAGCAATTCCTGGGCATTGACCTGCTTGCGGTCCACATCGCCCTGTATGGTCACCGTACGTCGAGCGTCCACCCGGTGCACCCGCGCCCAGCCCCGCACCTCTTCGATCTCCGCCACCACGTCCAAAGGCACGAGTGCCCCATGGCGGCCCATGATGGTGACTTCGTCCAGGTCTTCGGGGCCTGCGCGGTCGTCGGCCGCCAGCCTCAGGTTGACCTCGTAGGTCTCGGGCCCGAGGGGGAACTCATCCACCTTGAGGCCCTGGAAGGCGGCGCGAACCTGATCGGCTACGGCGCGGGCGTCCAGGCCCAGGACCCCCGCCCCCGGCTTGAGGTGCAGGCGATACTCCCGCTTACCGGGGCGCAGGTCGTCGGTGAGGTCGTTGACCCCGGCAAAGCCGTTGAGCCAGGCCTGAAGCTCGTCGGAGGCCAGTTTCAGACGCTCCAGGTCGTAGCCCAGCAAACGAATATCGATGGGCCGGCCGCCGGGACCGACATCGGGCTCGGTGTATTTGATGGCGATCACGTCGGGCAGGTCGCCCACCTCTTCGCGCCAGCGGTTCCTGACTTCCTCCAGGGCCGCGTCTCTGCGTTCGGCGCCCAGCAGATCGGCGGATACCCGCACCACATGGGGGCCGGTCTCGAAGGCATCCGGATTCTGGCCGAAGATGACAGCGACGTTGCGCACCAGGTCCTGTCCCTTCGGCTGGCGTGGCTTGAAATAGGCATTGACCCGCTCCAGGCCCGCCTGTACCTGTTCCACCACCTGCTCGGTGCGCGCCAGGGGAGTCCCCTGGGGCAACAGCACCCTGGCCTCAACCACGTCTCCGTCCAGGTCCGGGAAGCCGACGAACTTGAGCGCGCCGCCGGCGGGAACCGCTACCGCCAGGATCAATAGCATGAGCACGACGCCGACCGTGAGGTAGCGGTACTCGATGGCCCGGACCAGGAGGGGGCCGAACCAACCCTCGCGCAACGCCTCGAAGCCGCGTTCAAAGCCCTGACGGAAGCGGGAGGGCTTGCGTCTTTGCATGTGGGAAAGGGAATGGGCCAGGTGATGCGGCAGGATCAGCAACGCCTCAACCAGGCTCACCGACAGCACCACGACAAGCACGATGGGCATTACCCGCAGGATCTGACCCAGCTCGCCGGTGATGAACGCGAGGGAACCGAATACCAGCAGGGTGGTGCCGAAGGAGGAGGCGATCCCCGGCAGTACCTGCTGTACGCCGAGGATGGCGGCACGCACCGGCGTATCCCCCCTGGCCATGCGGGCGGCGATGTTCTCGGCGATGACAATGGCGTCGTCCATCAACAGACCTATCCCGATGAGCAGACCCACCATGGAGATCAGGTTGATGGTGACCCCTAGCTGGGCCAGCACGAACAGGGCGCCCAGAAAGGACACCGGCAGGCCCATGGTGACCCAGAAGCTGTACCTGAAGCTGAAGAACAGCCACAGCACCAGGAACACCAGAAACAGGCCCTGGGCGCCGTTGCGCAGCAGCATGTCGAGGCGGTCCTGGACCACGGAGGCACGGTCCCGGGTCAGGGTGAGCTCGATACCCGAGGGGGCGCGCTGGCGCTCGGCCGCCACGAATGCCCGGACCCTGGCGAGCACATCGAGGATGTCCTGGGAACGCGTCTTGGCGACGTCCAGCATGGCGGCGCGGCGGCCGTTGAACAGCACCTTGTCCTCCGCGCGGTCGAAGCGGTCTGTAATCTCGGCGATCTCGCCCAGACGGATGGCGGCGCCGGTGGCGCCGGAGATGACGACCAGGCCGTGGAAGGCCTCGACGGTCTTGCGCTGGTCGTCAAAGCGCAGCAACAGATCCTCCTGGCCCCCCTCCAGACGCCCACCGGGGCTGCCCACGCTGTGCCTGCGTACGGCGTCGGCGATATCGGCGGCGGACAGGCCATATTGGCGCAGACGATGGGCCGGCACCTCGATACGGATGTGATGGTCGGAGAAGCCGCCAATGGTGACGTCGGCGATGTCCTCCAAGGTCAGCAAGCGTGTCTTCAGGTCCTCGGCGTAGGCCTTCAGCGCCACCGGGTCCTCGGGGCCGGTAACCGCCACCGAGATCACGGGCTCGGTACGTCGCAGCTCCTCGATGATCGGGACCTCGATCTGGTCCGGGAAGTCGTCGATGGCGTCCACCTCGGACTTCACGTCGTCCAGAAAGCGCATCATATTCTCCCCTTCGCGCATCACAGCGGTGGCCACGCCCAGGCCCTCCCGGGCCTCGCAACGCATCTCATCCAGGTCGGTGATTGCTTCCAGGGCGTCCTCCAGGCGGCGGCAGACGGCATCCTCCACCTCGTCGGCGGTAGCGCCCTTGTAGGTGACGCGCACCTCGACCTCATCGTTTTGGATTTCGGGGAGTGTCTCGCGCTGCAGACCCGGGAGCGTAACCAGGCCGATGAGCAGCAAGGCGGCCATCAGCAGGTTGGCCGCCGTGGGGTGGCGTACGAACCAGCCGATCATGACTCGCCCCCGGCGCTGGCCAGGATCTCTTCGGTCAGTGCTTCGTCCACCTCCGGCGCGAGCAGCATGCCGGTGATCGCCGGCACCAGATCGGAAACCACCACGCGCTCACCCGGCCCGACCCCCTCACTGATTACGCTCACTGCGCCCTGGTGGAACAGGACCCTGACCGGTCGGCGCTGCAGCCTGTTGTCGGCATCCGCGATATAGATTGCCCCACCGCGCACCGCGGAGCGCGGCACCACCACGCGGTCCGGCTGGGTCTTGCCCCTCAGTACAACCTGCACGAACATGCCCTTGGACAGCGGCGGGCGGTAACCCGGTTTGATCTTCTCGAAGGGCTTGTCCACCGCCACGACCACACCCATGGTGCGGGTTTCCGGATCCACGGTGTCGCTGAAACGCACGAATTCGGCTTCCCACTCGGCGGTGTGATTGCCCAGGTCCAGGCGTATCAGCGGGCGAAATCCGACGAACGCGGGGAGTCTCTCGCTCAAGCGCTCGATATCCGAATTCAGGTCGGGATGGCCGATAAACAGGCGGCGCAGGGCGGACATGGCGACCTGGGCCACCACCTCCACCCGGTCCACGGAATCACCTTCGAACAGGCGCTGGCCTTTGGTCACGTACTGATCACCCTCCACCTGCAGCTTGGCCACCCGCAGGTTGAAAGGGGCGCGAATACTGGTGTGCTCCAGGTCACGCCGGGCCTGGGCGATCCTGGCCTCCAGCACGCGCCGCTTGGTGGGAATCAGGGCCAGGGTGTTGGTCATGTTCTGCACTGCGATGCGGGTGCTGAGCATGGTGCGTTCGGCCTCGTCTGCGGCGCTCTCGGAGGTGGTGCCCCGGGTCGCCAGTTCGCGTTTGCGCTTCAGGTCTTTGCGGGTCAGGGCAAGGGTGCGCTCTTCGATGGCCAGGGATGCGCGGGCGTTCTGCGCCTGCACCTCCAGCTCCGCAAGTTCGGCCTGCGCCTGGGCCAGGATCAATTCGTAGTCCACCGGGTCGATGCGCAGCAGCAGCCTGTCCCTGGGCAGGATCTCCCCATCGCGCAGGCGAGGGTTGATCTCCACCACCCGGCCTTCCACCTGGGCCACCGCCGTCCACACCCGGGCCGGCTGCAC
>JAUXGQ010000305.1 GCA_030621975.1 Gammaproteobacteria bacterium
CATGCGTATGCCGTCAGCCAGATTCAGCGCCTTCAGGAGATCCTGTAAATCCTGCACCATCCTGTTAATCCTGTCTGTTCTTTTCCCGTAGCAGTAAGCGGATGGTGAGATATCCGGGCTAGGCTTCACATTTTCCCAGTTTCAGGTAAAATGCCCGGTTTACCTGCTGGCGACCGGTCGGCATAAGTAGACAGGATTTAGGTAAGGTTCATGGTAAAGATTCGTCTTGCGAGAACAGGCGCGAAGAAAAAGCCTTTTTATCACATTGTAGTGGCCGACGAGCGCAAAAGCCGCGGCGGCCGCTCCATTGAGCGTGTGGGCTTTTTCAACCCGGTAGCCCGGGGCGGTGAACACCGGTTGCGCATCAATCGGGAACGCGTCGAGCATTGGCTCGCCAATGGAGCGCAGGCGACGGAACGGGTTGCCGCGCTGCTGAAGGAAAAGCCCGAGGAAACGCCCGCGTCATAGCGGGCCGCGGGCTGCTATTGGCGGGTGGCGTGTCCCATGGGCAGTAGCAGACAGCTTAAAGGTCGCGGTCCGGTAAACCAGCGCAGTGTCCCTGGAACGTAAAACGCCGGAACAAGCCAACCAGGAGAACCTGGTGGTCATGGGGCGGGTGTCCGGGATTTTCGGTGTCGGTGGATGGGTCAGGGTATTTTCCTACACCATGCCGCGGAGCAACATTCTGGCGTATTCTCCCTGGTACCTGAATCGCGCAGGACAATGGAACAAACGGGAGTTGCTGGACGGACGCACCCAGGGAAAAGGCATAGTGGCCCGGATCGAGGGCTGCGAGGATCGCGATCAGGCAGCGGAATTGATGTCGGCGGCCATCGGGGTCGAACGAGACCAGCTCTTGCCTACCCGGCCGGGTGAGTTCTACTGGAGCGACTTGCAGGGGTTGCGGGTAAATACCGTCGACGGGGTGGAACTGGGCAGGATAGACCATCTTTTCGAGACGGGCTCCAACGACGTTATCGTCGTGAAGGGGGACCGGGACCGCCTGATTCCCTACATATGGGGCAAGGTGGTACGTCAAGTGGATCTGGATTCCGGCCTGATGGTAGTGGATTGGGAACCGGATTTTTAAAGCATGCGGTTTGACGTCATTTCCCTGATGCCGGCCATGTTCGAGGCCTTGCGGGGACAGGGCGTCACGGGGCGGGCCCTGCAGCGGAATCTGAGCGAGCTGGTGGTGTGGAATCCACGGGATTTCACCCATGATGTGCACCGGACCGTGGATGACCGGCCTTACGGCGGTGGCCCTGGCATGGTGATGAAGATTGAGCCCTTGCGGGCCGCGCTGGCAGCCGCAAAGCGGGCGGCCCCGGAGAGTCGGGTCGCCTATTTGAGCCCCCAGGGGCGCAGGCTGGATCAAGGTCTGGTCCGGACGCTGGCCCGGCGCAGCGGACTGATCCTGATTGCGGGGCGCTATGAAGGGATCGACGAACGGTTGATCGAGCGCTTTGTGGACGAGGAATGGTCCATCGGCGATTATGTCCTGAGCGGCGGTGATCTGGCGGCTATGGTATTGGTCGACGCCGTGATCAGGTTGCAGCCGGGAGTGCTTGGAGGCGCGGAGTCCGCGCAGCAGGACTCTTACATGAACGGTCTGCTGGACTGTCCTCATTACACGCGTCCGGAGCATTTCGAGGGGCTGTCCGTGCCCGGAGTTTTGTTGAGCGGCGACCATGAGGCGATTCGGCGCTGGCGCCTGAAGCAGTCCCTTGGACGCACCTGGCAGCGGCGCCCGGATCTTCTGGAAGGACGGGAACTGAACCGGGAAGAACAGGTGTTGTTGGAAGAGTATATTCGTGAGCGGGCCCCGGCCGGCTGAACAGCAGGAGCAAGAGACCATGAGCAATATCATCGAGGAACTTGAAGCCGAACAGATGAACCGGGATGTTCCGGAGTTCGCCCCCGGGGATACCCTGGTCGTTCAGGTAAAGGTAAGAGAAGGCAACCGGGAACGTCTGCAAGCATTCGAGGGCGTGGTAATCGCAAAGCGAAATCGGGGTCTGAACTCCGCATTCACGGTACGCAAGATCTCCCATGGGGAAGGCGTGGAGCGCGTTTTCCAGACCTACAGTCGGTCCCTCAACGAGATCAGGGTGGTACGTCGCGGCGATGTGCGCCGGGCCAAGCTCTATTACCTGCGCGGTCGTTCCGGAAAGGCTGCCCGGATCAAGGAAAAGATTTGACGATAAACGGGGCTTCCGTGAGCAACCTGACCCGGCACGGCCGGAACCGCAGAGGTAGGCTGGGGCTCGCCCCAGCTCTTTGATTCGCGAGCCAGTACGCAGCAAAGCTGGGGCAAGCCCCAGCCTACATTTACCGATCGGAAAAATATCTCAACCACGGATGGACACGGATTAACAGAGATGGAACTTCAATTACGCTTGACGTCCCGTTCAGGGTCGACTCGGCGGATTATTCGCCCGCGCTCTCTTGCCACTGAAAATCCGTGTCTATCCGTGGTTATATTCTGCATTGTGAATCCCGGTTGATTCTGCGATCCTCCTGTGATGGCTGAGACCTTTTACTGGCACGACTACGAGACCTGGGGCGCGGATCCCAGGAAAGATCGCGCCGCACAGTTTGCCGGAGTGCGCACCGACCAGGAGTTCCGTGTCCTCGGCGAGCCCCTGGTCCTGTACTGCAAACCCGCCGATGACATGCTGCCCCACCCGGAGGCCTGTCTGATCACGGGCATCACGCCTCAGAAGGCCCTGCAGGACGGGGTTCCGGAGGCCGAGTTCTTCAGGCTCGTGCACGGGGAACTGGGGCGCCCGGGTACCTGTACCCTGGGTTACAACAGCATCCGCTTCGATGACGAGTTTACCCGCTACGGACTGTATCGGAATTTTTTCGATCCCTATGCCCGTGAGTGGCAAGACGGTAACTCGCGCTGGGATATCATCGACATGGTGCGGCTTACCCGTGCCCTGCGGCCCGAGGGGATCCAATGGCCCGATCACCCCGATGGTAAACCCAGTTTTCGTCTGGATGAACTGACCCGGGCAAATGGCATCGAGCACGCGTCTGCCCATGATGCCCTGTCCGATGTACATGCCACCATTGCCCTTGCGCGCCTGATCAAGGCGCGGCAAACCCGGTTATATGACTATGTCTATCGCATGCGTGGCAAGCAGCAGGCGGCACAATCGCTGAAGCTGTCCGCGCATGCCCCGGTTCTGCACGTATCCTCCATGTATCCATCCGAGTATTGCGGTCTCGCCATGGTAGCGCCGGTGGCCAGACACCCTTCCAACAAGAACGGCATTCTGGTCTTTGACTTGCGCCATGATCCGGCCCCGATGCTGGACCTTGACCCGGATGAAATCCGTAAGCGGTTGTTTACCCCCTCGAGTGAGCTGCCGGCCGGCATCGAGCGCGTTCCCTTGAAAACCGTGCATCTGAACAAATGTCCGGTGGTGGTGCCGGTGAATACCCTGACGCCGGCGGCAGCGGAACGCCTCTCCATCGACCGGGACAAGAGCATGCAGCATCTGGAGGTGATCCGGCGGGCAAAGGGCCTGCAGCGAAAAATTCAACAGGTATTCGAGCCCCGGGCCTTCGAGTCGGACGGGGATCCGGATCAGAGTCTTTACAGCGGTGGATTCTTCAGCGACGACGATCGCCGGCGGATAGCGGACATCCGAAGCAAGCCAGCCCATGAACTGGCTGGCCTTACGCCCCCCTTTGACGATGCGCGCCTGTCCGAACTGCTGTTCCGCTACCGGGCGCGGAACTGGCCACAAACCCTCTCCCGTGAAGAACAGAGCCGATGGAGCGCGTATCGGAACAAGCGTCTGACCGATGCCGATGGGGGAGCCGGTATTACCTTGGATGCATACCGGACCAGACTGGCAGAGCTGAGAGATAACCCGGAGACGCCCGACGAAAAACGATCCCTGCTGGATGCCTTGGCGGCTTATGCCGATGGCCTTGTGGTTGAGGGGAATCTGTAACCCGGACTTCCCGTCAGA
>JAUXGQ010000099.1 GCA_030621975.1 Gammaproteobacteria bacterium
AGAAGCTTTCCGTCGTCGCTTTTGCTGTGATGGTCGTCGCTCATTTCACTTCCTCAACGGCCCGGATCGATATTCTTGATCCGGGATTTTCAAAGGCCCTATTTCCATCATATCTAAATGTTTGCGGATAGCAAGGCAAAACGCCGGGACCAGTGTGTTACTTGGGTGGATTTCGGTCAGACAATAACCCGCGGAGCCTTTAAATTCCCACCGATCTCTACCAGAACCTCATTCGGAAGAAGGGCGTTCCGACAGCAGCCTGTCAATCAGACCATACTCAACGGACTCCGCTGCCCCCATGAAGTTGTCTCGCTCGGTATCTTGTTCGATCTTCTCAAGTGGCTGTCCCGTGTGCTTGGACAGTATGCGATTCAGGCGATCGCGTACAAGCAGGATCTCCTTCGCATGTATGTCTATGTCGGTTGCCTGACCTTGATAGCCTCCTAGCGGCTGGTGAATCATCACCCGGGAATGCGGCAGGCAGTAGCGCTTGCCTTTCTCGCCCCCCGTCAACAGCAAGGCCCCCATGCTGGCAGCCTGGCCGATGCACATGGTGCTCACGTTAGACCGGATGAACTGCATAGTGTCGTAGATGGCAAGGCCTGCGCTCACTGAACCGCCGGGGGAATTGATATAGAGATGTATGTCTTTGTCGGGGTTCTCAGACTCGAGAAACAGCAGTTGGGCAACAACCAGATTGGCGGTCTGGTCATCGACTGGCCCGACTAGAAAAATCACGCGCTCTTTGAGCAGACGCGAGTAGATATCGAACGATCGTTCGCCGCGCGCCGTCTGCTCGATAACTATTGGCACCAAACCGAGATTTTTTGTATCCATCGCACTCATATCGCCTGTATCGTTCGTGGAATCCTAATACTTTAACCTGGCGCGCGCTCGGTGAGCGCGCTGAAAGTGATTGGTTCGTCCTCAACAGAAACCTGCTCGAGCATCCAGTCGACCACTTGGTCTTCCAGCACTCTTAGTTCGACTGTCGAAAGTTGATCCTTGTTCCCGTAGTACCACTTGACGACTTCATCCGGGTCTTCGTACTCGGCTGCAGCCGCCTCAATGGATTCGCGAACGCGATCGGCATCGACCTTGATGTCGTTCTGGGCCACAATTTTGTTAACGATCAGACCCAGGGCCAACCAGCGAACCGCCTGCTGCTCGTACATTTCCCGGGGCAGTTCCATATTGCCTGCCATAGGGCTGCTGGTCGCTTGCGCACGGGCCCGTTCCTGCATCTTGGTGACCTCCCTGTCAATCAGCACACCCGGCAGATCGAATTTGTTTGCATTGAACAAGGCATCCATGACCTGCGTCCTTAAGCGCGCTTTTATCCGCTGTTGCAGCTCACGCTCCATGCTCCCCCGGATATCATTTCTCAGCGTTTCAGTACTGCCATCGGCTATGCCGAAGGACTTTGCGAACTCTTCGGTGATCTCCGGCAACAGGGGCTCGCTTACCTCGCTTAAACTCACTTCGAAGGCGGCGTGTTTGCCGGCTAGACGCTCCTCCGGGTAGTCGTCGGGAAACTTCACATCCAGTTTGCGGCTGTCGCCGGCGCAGGCCCCCAGCAAACCCTCTTCGAACCCCTCGATCATGGTTTTCGAACCCAGCACCAGGGGCACATCGTTGGCTTCGCCGCCTTGGAAGGCTTCACCGTCGATCATCCCCCTGAAACTGACCTTGACCTGGTCATCCTGGGCTGCCGGTCGATCGACCTGACTCCAGGTAACCCTTTGTTTTCTCAATTTTTCAATCATCGAGTCTACGTCTTCGTCCGCGACCTGGGCTGCCGGGCGCTTGATGGTGATATTGCTCATGTCCGAAAGATCAAATTCCGGAAGTACCTCGAACACCGCTGTATAACCCGGCCCGTCGTGATCTTTCGCATCAATGGGCTCGATCTTTGGTTCTCCCGCAGGTTTCAGGTCTTGCTGTTTGAGCGCATCGTAAAACGTGGATTCGATGAGTTCCCCGAAGACTTCCTGTCGAACCGTGCCTGAATACCGCTGCTTTATCATAGTGAAGGGCACCTTCCCCGGACGAAAGCCGTCCAGACGCGCCGTTCGCGCAATACGTTTGAGCCGTTTGTCCACCTCGTTGTCAAACTGCTCTGAAGGCAGTTTGACCGTCATACGCCGTTCCAGCCCTTCACCGGATTCAATTGAAACTTGCATGTAAACCTCTTCCCAACGTTATCTAACGCCAAACTGAATTGATTTTGTTGTAATTTGCTCTAAAACGCCCAAAAACTGGTGCGAAAGAAGAGACTCGAACTCTCACGGGTTGCCCCACTGGAACCTAAATCCAGCGCGTCTACCAATTCCGCCACTTTCGCGCTACCGAAAACCGCCGCAAATTTACCCAATTATGCATTATACTACAGTAAGTTATAACGAATCACATCATTTAGCATGTCGCGGGAGGTTGTTTCGAGAAAGCTTCTGCGCATGCGCGGTATTGTACATTGCCCGGTAGAAGAATCGACCCGCATCGGCCTTCCACGCTCACATTCCTGCTCTTATCGGCGCCCCATATCCGAAAGTTAACAGGGAGTGTTGGCGAAATCCGTCAAATAACCTTCGAAAAGCTGTTGCGGGATTGTTTTGAGTCGAGATAGGCATCGAAAACCATGCAGACGTTGCGAATCAACAGCCGACCGGGCGGCCGCACGCGGATGCCGGTGTTGTCGAGGGTGAGCAGACCATCCTCCGCCATATCCTGCAATCGTTTCAGTTCTTCCGCAAAGTAATCGGCAAACCGAATACCCCAGACGGATTGGAGCCCGGCAAAATCCAGTGCGAAATGGCATATCAGGCGGGTTATTACATCGCGGCGAATCAGATCGTCCCGATTCAGTTTAAACCCTCGAAATACTGGTAGAAGCCCCTCGGAAAGCCTTTGGTAGTATTCCTCGATGCTCCGTACATTCTGACTGTAGGTCGGCCCGATCATGCCAATGGAGGTCACCCCCATGGCTACCAGATCGCAGTCCGCGTGGGTGGAATAGCCTTGGAAATTTCGGTACAGGGTGCCGTTCTTCTGCGCGAGGGTAAGCTCGTCTTCAGGCCGCGCGAAATGATCCATGCCTATATATACATAGCCGGCTTCGGTCAGGCGCTCTATGGTCATGCCCAGAATTTCCAGCTTTTCCTGGGGGGCGGGCAGGTCCACCGCGTTGATGCGGCGCTGGGGTTTAAAACGTTCTGGAAGATGGGCGTAATTGAACACCGACAATCGATCGGGTTCGACCTCGATTATCCGGTCCAGGGTGCGCTGGAAGCTCGCTACCGATTGCAAGGGCAGCCCGTAAATCAGATCGATGCTGACCGAGCGAAATCCTTCACCTCGTGCCGCCTCCAGCACGGTCATTGTCTGGGACTCTGACTGAATACGGTTGACCGCCTTCTGAACTCGTTCGTCAAGATCCTGCACCCCCAGGGACATCCGGTTGAACCCGATATCGCGCAACAGAGCAACGGTGTCACCAGTCGCTTCCCGTGGATCGATCTCGATGGAATACTCTCCGTCGTCATCGTCCAGGAGCGAGAAATACTCGCCGGTCACCCGCATCAGTTCGCGCATCTCATCGTGGCTGATAAAAGTCGGCGTTCCGCCCCCCCAATGTAATTGTTTGACGCGACGACTCCTGTCGAACAACCGCCCCTGCATCTCGATTTCCTTATAGAGTTGCAACAGATAATCCGTCGCCCTCGAACGATCCTTGGTGGCAATCTTGTTACAGGCACAGTAGAAACAGACCGTATCGCAGAACGGCAGGTGAAAATACAACGACAAGGGTTTGCCGGGGTCATTGCTGGCGTGTGCAACCGCCCGATAGTCCTGTGCATCAAATCCCCCGTGGAACTGTACTGCCGTGGGGTAAGAAGTGTATCGGGGACCGCTTTGATCATATTTTGCGATCAAAGTGGGATCGAAAATCGATAACTGATCCATTATTTTGCCTCAGCCCACGTCCAGTCCCCGGCGGTGAGTCTCGTTTATCTGCTTGAGAAGAACGTGGAAGGGAATCTCCCCCGCATGCTTGTCCGCCAGTTCCATAAAAGGCAAGTCCTCGCGACCAAAGAGGTAATTGCCGTCACACATAGACCGGTAAATCTGTTTAATACCCTTTTCCAGGGGATCCAGAAACGCCGGAAACTTGCCCAGTTCCTCCATTTCGTATTCCAGACACTCGCGCAGATCCTGCACTTCGAAGAGGGCCTGCTTGACCCAGTCCGCATACTCTCCCGCCGTTCGAGCGCGGCGCAAACTCATGCTTCACCTCGATGCAAAATGGGTTTGATACTCGATAACCTGTTCAGCGGTAAGCAGAAATACTCCATCGCCGCCCCGCTCAAAATCCAACCACGTAAAGGGCACATCCGGATAATGCGCCATTAGTGCCTCGGCACTACTCCCAACCTCCATTATAACGATACCACCTGGTGCGAGATAGCTGGATACTTCCCGCAATACTCTTTTGACCACATCCAGCCCGTCCTCTCCTGCCTCCAGCCCCAAATCCGGCTCCCACCGGAATTCCCGGGGCAGACCTGCCAGTTCCTGCCGACTCACGTAGGGAGGATTGCTGAGGATGATATCGTAGCGTCGGCCCGCCAAGGCCCCGAAAAGATCCGATTGGATCACGTGCACCCGGCCTTCAAGCCCGTGGCGCGCCAGGTTTCTTCCGGCCAGAGCCAGGGCCGGTTCCGAGATATCCGCCAGATCCACCTTGGCCTCGGAAAACCTGAGGGCGCTGGCGATTCCGATACATCCACTTCCCGTGCAAAGGTCCAGTATCCTGCTCACGGTCAGCTTGCCGATCCAGGGCTCAAATCCCGCCTCGATGAGCTCACCGATTGGCGACCTGGGTATCAGGACCTGTTCGTTCACATAGAATGGCAGGCCGGCAAACCAGGCCTCGCCCATCAGATAGGCCCCGGGAATTCGTTCTTCGACGCGCCTGCGCAACAACTCAATGACCTGGCGCCGTTCGTCCTGGGTGAGACGGCTATCCAGATAGACGGACGGCAAATCGGGCTGCAGGTGCAGTGCATGCAATACCAGCATCGCCGCTTCATCGAGGGCATTGTCGGTACCGTGACCAAAACACAGCCCCGCCTCACTGAACCGGCTTGCAGCCCAGCGAATGAAATCACGTAAGGTTATCAGTGTGTCTGTATCATCGGACATGCTGGATTATCTGTAACCGTTCGCGGGGTTATGTATTTTGGGCTGATGGCTTTTCATTAAAAGCGCTTAGTCTATTCTCACACAAAGCCACAGTTGAAGCCGAAGTTTGAACCTCATAGTGCCCGTTCGATCGAAGAATATAGAAATAGCTGCTCAAGCAACACGTAATCCCAATCTGGTAGACTAGTCCTTGACATTCGTCTGAAAAACAGGAGCCTCAGTTTGTTTGCAACTTTCGGTCAGTCCCTGCGATTCCAGATCATTGCCGCACTGCTGACAATGCTCCTGGTCTTTGCCCTCGCCCAGACCCTGACCCTCTACGCACTGGAGGAGCAGCTCGATAACCAGGTCATTTTGAACCTGGCGTCCAGATTACAGCTGACCCAGCAACATCTCGTCACTCAGGCGATGCATTACCAGGAAAACACGCAGCGGGAGTTCTCTGCGCATCACCGAATCATTCAACTGTATTATCAGGATCTCATCGGGCATATCAAAACCTTCGACATGCTTTGCAACGCTTTTATGCATCGCGAGTTTGAGCCAGGGTTAACCGGGCTGCCCGTGGCCCTTTACCCAAGTCTCGACCGCGACACAAGGATGGCCGTAAGCAAACTCGAAACAATCTGGAATCATTATCGCAAAGATCTGATGACGGCGCTGGGATCCGATCCTGAAGAACCCCGGCTGCAAGCAGCGGCGCAGTATGTCATTCAAAACCGGCAAAGGTTGGAGCATGCTGCAAACGGGCTTCAGACCGAGATTCAGCACCTGGCGAGAAGCCATCTGAACAAGATCAACCTAATCAATCGACTGGCATTGTTGGCCGCTTCTTTGGTGGCCATTGCGATTCTCTTCTGGTTTTACCGCAAGGTCATAAAGCCTTTGGGGCTTGCCACGGAGGGTTTCAGAAAAGTGGCCCAAGGCGATTTCGGTCATCAGGTCGATATCGAAAGCAATAACGAAATCGCCTGGATGACAGAATCTTTCAATCACCTTTCGAAACGCCTGTACGCCATATTTCGCTTGATCGACCACGTCCAGCAAGGTAGCGACCTCGACAGCACCCTGAAGTTCGTCGGTGAAGACTTCAGTCGATTTATCCCTCTTAACTGGATGGGTGTCCTGTTTCTCACCGGAGACGGGACGTCTCTGAAACTGGAGAAGTCCTTCTTTAAGGGCATACAAGACAATTCGGGGCGCAGGAACTATCCCCTGAAAGGCACCTTGCTCGAACTGGCGATGCAGTCGCGCGAGCC
>JAUXGQ010000494.1 GCA_030621975.1 Gammaproteobacteria bacterium
CTGGAGACTGTCTTATGAGGCCGTACTGTCTTATGAAGGACGGTATCTCCCGTATCATAAATGGCAAACTGGAATGACCTCTTTATTCTTCTCCGTGTCTCCGTGCCTCCGTGTGAGGCAATTCTTTTGTGTCGAGTTATGGGTAACGGCATGGCCCTAACCCGGATGCTATCAACTAATCAATCCCCAGCAAGGCCCTCCGAACCAAGCTCCCCCTTGTTGCCGCCGCTCCCTGCAACCCCCGACGAGCGCGTTATGTGGGGCCGGCTGTACGGTGGCAGTGCGGCGCTCGCGATTGCATCGGCGGCGCAGGCCTACGACGGACTCGTCCTGGTGATCCTGGAAGACGTTCTGAGCGCCGCCAGGACGAAGGACGAATTGAGCTTTTTTCTGGCCCACCAGGATATACCTGTACTGACCTTTCCGGACTGGGAGACGCTGCCCTACGATGTGTTCTCACCCCTGCCGGAACTCGTATCCCAGCGATTGTTGGCCCTTTACCGTTTGTCCGACCTGGCAAAAGGCGTGCTGGTGGTTCCGGTCAGCACGCTGCTGCAGCGCCTGCCCCCGCGGGACTACCTGGATGCCAATACCCTGCTGCTGGACGTTGGAGAAAAGCTGTCGCTGGCAGCGACCCGAAGGCGGCTCGAAAACGCCGGCTACCAGTGTGTCTCCCGGGTCATGTCCCATGGAGAGTTCGCGGTACGCGGCTCGCTGCTGGATATCTTTCCCATGGGACACAGCGAACCTTTCCGCATCGACCTTTTGGACGACGAGATCGACAGCATCCGCACCTTCGATCCGGACACCCAGCGTTCACGGGAAAAGGTAGAGCGCATACACATGCTGCCGGCACGGGAGTTTCCCCTCGACCAGACGGGCATATCGCGTTTCCGCCAGGCCTATCGAAACGTCTTCGAAGGCGATCCCCAGCGCAGCCTTATCTACCGGGAGGTATCCGCGGGTAATGCACCGGGCGGACTCGAGTATTATCTGCCCCTGTTCTTCGAGCAGACCGCGAATCTGTTCGACTACCTTCCTGCACAGCGCCTGATAATCCATACCGTCACCCTCGGGGACCAGGCGGAGGCGTTTACGGCACAGGTCGCGGAGCGTTACGAGCAGCGTCGATACGATGTCGAAAGGCCTGTCCTGCCGCCGGAACAGATCTGGTTATCCGTGGATGCACTGGTGTCCGGCGTGAAAGCCGGCGCGTCCATCCGCATGCAGCGCAACGAGATCGAGAAACGGCGCAAGGGCTACGCGTACTTCGCAAACTTCGCCACCAAGCCGCCCCCACCCCTGGCGTTACAGGCGCGGGCCAGCCGGCCCGCGGGCGCCCTGCAGGATTTTATTGCACGCAATCCGGGCCACACCCTGTTCGTGGCCGAAAGCGCCGGCCGGCGTGAAATGCTCACCGAGACCCTGCGATCCTATGACATCCAACCCCGGAATACGGACGGCTGGCAAAGCTTTCGGGACTCCGAAATAGAGGCGGCCATCACGGTGGCGCCCCTGGACGAGGGGCTCTGGCTGGACAGCGCCGGCTTCTCGGTCATCACCGAGTCTCAGCTGTACGGCGAACGGGTACGCCAGGAGCGCCGACGCAAGGCGGCAAGCCAGGAAGCGGACCAGGTGGTGCGCAACCTCACCGAGCTCCATGTGGGCGCGCCCGTGGTGCATGAAGACCATGGTGTAGGTCGGTATCTTGGGCTTCAAACCCTGGTCGCAGGCGGCATGGAAACGGAGTTTCTGGCCCTGGAATACGCCGGCGGCGATAAACTGTACGTCCCGGTTTCCTCCCTTCACCTGATCAGCCGCTACGCCGGGGCATCGCCCGAGAACGCCCCCCTGCACCGCCTGGGCGGCGGCCAGTGGGAACGGCTCAAGCGCAAAGCGGCCGAACAGGTGCGGGACGTCGCCGCGGAGCTGTTGGACATCTATGCCCGCCGCGCCGCCAACCAGGGTTTTGCCTTCCCCGAACCCGATGCGGAATACGACGCCTTCGCGAGCGCCTTCGAATTCGAGGCTACGCCGGATCAGCAACGCACCATCGACAGCGTGCTGACGGACATGGCTGCGGCGGAAGCCATGGACCGTGTGGTCTGCGGCGACGTGGGTTTCGGCAAGACCGAGGTGGCGATGCGGGCGGCCTTCATGGCCACCCAGGGCGGCCGCCAGGTCGCAATCCTGGTGCCCACGACCTTGCTGGCCCAACAGCACTACCAGAATTTTGCCGACCGCTTCGCGGACTGGCCGGTACGCATCGAGAGCCTATCCAGGTTCCGTTCCGCGAAACAGGCAAAACAGATAACGGAGCAATTGGCGAGCGGGCGCATCGATATCGTTATCGGCACCCACAAACTCCTGCAAACCGGTATCCGCTTCAAGCGGCTGGGCCTGGTCATCGTCGACGAAGAACACCGCTTCGGCGTGCGCCACAAGGAACGACTCAAGGCCCTGCGCAGCGAAGTGGACATGCTGACACTGACCGCCACACCCATCCCGCGCACCTTGAACATGGCCATGTCGGGGATGCGGGATCTGTCCATCATTGCCACGCCGCCCGCCGAACGCCACCCCATCAAGACGTTTATCAGCCAGTGGAACGAAGCCCTGGTCGTCGAGGCCTGTCAAAGGGAGATCAAGCGCGGCGGCCAGGTGTATTTCCTGCACAACGAAGTCAGCAGCATCGAGAAAGCGGCCGCCCGGCTGAGAGGCCTGCTGCCCGACGCCCGGATTCAGACCGCGCACGGTCAGATGCGGGAACGGGATCTGGAATTCATCATGCGGGATTTCTATCACCAG
>JAUXGQ010000233.1 GCA_030621975.1 Gammaproteobacteria bacterium
CGAAAAAAATCGTGAGGCAGAACATAGGCTGTGCTGTAATATGGTCTTTTCCACCGACCAGTTGCTACAGTTCTGAGGAATCTGACCCTCGCGCGACATCGAATCAACAGGAGTTCAAATATGCCCGAGTACACCATTCACGATATCCGAAACATCGCTCTTGTCGGACACTCGGGCGCGGGGAAAACGACACTCACCGAGGCCCTGCTGGCGCACACCGGTGCAATCCCCCATGCCGGTAAGGTAGAGAACGGCGATACGGTCTGCGATTTCGACCCGAAAGAGCGGGAATTGAAACATTCCCTGGATACCGCTGTGGTCCATTTCGAAACCGGCGGAAAGCACGTGAATCTGCTGGATACACCGGGCATCCCGGATTTCATCGGGCGCGCCATCAGCGTACTGCCCGCGGCAGAGACGGCTGCGGTGCTGGTTAACGGCCAGGCGGGGATCGCGAACGTGACCCATCGCATGATGGAGCTGGCGGGCAGCCAGGGCATGGTCCGCCTGATCATTGTCAACCAGATCGATCAGGACGCAAATCTGGAAGCCCTGATGGCTGATCTACGCCAGGCCTTCGGCAACGAGTGTCTGCCCATAAACCTGCCCGCCGACGGGGGCAGCCGCGTCGTGGACTGCTTTTTCGACCCCAAGGAGCAAGCGGTGGATTTTTCATCCGTGCAGAAGGCCCATGACACCCTGGTGGATCAGGTGGTGGAGATGGACGAAGAGTTGATGGAGCTGTACCTGGAACAGGGGGAGTCGCTGCAGCCCGAGCAACTCCATGAACCCTTCGAAAAGGCGCTGCGGGAGGGACACCTGATACCCGTGTGCTTTGTCTCATCGGCAACCGGTGCCGGTCTGGACGAGCTGCTCGACGTCATTGCACGTCTCATGCCCAACCCCATGGAAGGCAACCCGCCGCCTTTTCGCAAGGGCGAGGGTGCGGCGGCCACAGCGGTGGAGATCACGCCCGATCCGTCACTCCACATCATCGGTCATGTATTCAAGGTAAGCAACGATCCCTATCGCGGAAAACTCAGTACCTTCCGCGTGCATCAGGGGACGGTAACGCCCAACAGCCAGCTGTATATCGGGGATGCCCGCAAGCCGTTCAAGGTCGGGCACCTGTACCGGCTGCAGGGCGGCGAGCAAACCGAGATGGAACGGGCTATTCCCGGGGATTTGTGTGCGGTGTCCCGGATCGAAGAGCTGTATTTCGATGCGGTCATTCATGATTCCCGTGACGAGGATCATTATCACCTGAGCTCGGTGGCCTGCCCTGCCCCTATGCACGGGTTGGCCATCCAACCGTCGAAACAGGGGGACGAACAGAAGCTCTCGGAAAGCCTGCACAAACTGAATGACGAGGATCCCTGCCTGCACATCGAGCATACCAAGAACGAGACCGTGCTCCGGGGTCTGGGCGAACTCCATCTACGGATCCTTCTCGAGCGCCTCAAGGAGCGCTATGGGGTTGAAGTGAATACCCATCCCCCGAGCATCCCCTTTCGCGAGACCATCATGGCGCCGGCCGAGGGTCATCACCGACACAAGAAACAGACCGGCGGCGCGGGCCAGTTCGGGGAAGTGTTCCTGCGCATCGAGCCCTTGCCAAGGGGCGGCGGATACGACTTCGTGAACAAGGTCGTAGGCGGCGCCATCCCCGCCCAACTCATTACCGCAACCGAAAAAGGTGTGCGCGAGGCGATAGAGGAAGGGGTAGTGGCCGGCTTTCCGATTCAGGATGTACGGGTAACCGTTTATGACGGCAAGACCCACCCCGTAGACAGCAAAGAAGTCGCCTTCGTCACCGCCGGCAAAAAGGCCATGGCGGACGCCTTCGAGAAGGCAAAGCCGGTGGTGCTGGAACCCATTGTAGCCATTGAGGTCACGGCGCAACCCAGTGCCGTGGGAGACATCACAGGGGACCTTTCCGGCAAGCGTGGACGTATCAACGGCACCGACCACAGGCCTGACGGCGCGGTGACGATCAGCGCCCTGGTGCCCCTGGCGGAATTGGGCAGCTACGAATCCAGGCTAAAGTCCATCACCGGCGGCGAGGGAAGTTTCAGCATGGACTTCAGCCACTATGATCCCGTTCCGGCCAACCTGCAGAAGCAAATGGCTTCGGCATTCAAGGCCGGTGGGGAAGGTTAACGCAATACGCCGGGGCGCAAGGCGGTTCGAGGCAACCGTTCAGCAAATAACGGCAAATAAAAAAAGCATACAGGCAAACATATCTCTGGAGAATTATCATGCTCGGCGAAGTACATGACATTGTTCACGAATTTCCGGAATATCACGAAAGGATCGAGTCTCTGCTCAAAAACGACCCGGCCTTTGCCGCTTTGTTGGAGACCCACGACAAAGTGGATACTCGCATCCGCGAGCTGGAGGAGAAGGGGCAGCCAGTGGCCGATGAAACCATGGAAGATCTGAAAAAGGAACGGGCGCTGGCCAAAGACAGGATCTATGACATCTTGAGACACGCGGGCTAGCCCGCATATCTCACCAATTTACCGCACAGGACGCTGAGAACGCAGAGAGCTTCACGGGTTGCGTCGAACGGCCCTGTCACATTCCCGGTACGAAGTGTAAGCACTGCCGCTCCGGTCCGATGTCAGAAATCCTCTTTAATTCAAACAGCTCTGTGCCCTCTGTGTCCTCTGTGGTGAAAAATCCGGGCTGAATTCCGAACCCGTGTGAGAAGTCCGGGCTAGCGTTCGCCTAATGGAAGAAATTCCACACGGCGATTTCTTGTGCGACCGGATGCGGTCGCATTACTTGCTATGGGTTCGCTCGCCCCCCGCCCTTCTGAAATGAACCGGGCGGAATCGAGACCCTGGCTGACCAGATACGCCTTTACAGAGGCCGCCCGTTTTTCCGACAGTACCTGATTGAGTGCAGCGGGGCCCAGGCTGTCGGTGTGGCCGATGATCTTCACGGAAAGATTCGGATGGCTGCGCAGGACCTCGATCTCCTTATCGAGAACTCTTTTCGAACCTTCCGTCAGATCCGCGGAACTGAACCTGAAACGCACACCCTTCAACACCCTCGGGGCCGGCGGCGTTAGCAGGAGGCTGCCATCCGCTGAGCGTACGACATGCCATCCGGTACCCTCCAGGAGAGTCGGCAGCTCGCTCACGCCCCCGGTTGCAGGCGCCCCTGTGCCTCCCGAGAGCTCATGCCGCGGGGATTCGGATTCTCTAAGAAACAACCGCAGCGAACCGTCACTGTCCTGTTGGACAATCCAGCCATGGTGCTGCAAAGTCGCACGTAAGGCATCAAAACCAAGCGGCTGCGCGACGGTCTTCGAAGCGGGTGGTGGTGCATCGGTTGCCGCAGTGGATTTCCCGGCGTTTTCAGGGGTCGGCAGCTTCAGCAGGATACTTCCATCGGCTGAGCCTTCCACACGCCAGCCGGTGTCCTCCAACAGCGCCCGCAGGTCTTTCACGCCCCCGCTCGCCGCCTCCGATGCACCTTCTGACCTCGTTTCTGGCGGCGGTTCAGGTTCTCCGAAAAACATCAGCAGGGACCCGTCAGTGTCTTGTCTAATGTTCCAGCCATGAACTTCAAGTATCGCACGCAAGGCGTCGAAACCGAGCGGCTGCGCCTCTGTCTTTGCGGCGAACGGCGGTTCGCTGCTTATGGCGGGAGGTTTTTCAGCCGCTTTATGGGTCGGCGGCCTCAGCACAATGCTCCCATCTTTCGAGCGTGCGACCCGCCAGCCGTAATACTCCAGTTGACCGCGAAGGCTTTCCCAGTCCGCGCTGGAGAGTTCCACATCATCATTGCCGGTCGCATAAGCGTTGCCTGCCAAAAAGACCATCATGCCAAAGACAGTGAGCAGCAGGATCTTTCGCCAAGCTCTTGCCACAATCGGTAAACTAAGCCGAAACATGTCTCCTCCTCTGGTGATTGCTGCCGGTTTGCGGTGCACTGCGGCGATCTTAACCCCCAATGGACTGCACGCAGGTCGATGCAAGGGGGTAAACCGGACGCGCGCCAAACCGGTCGCCCTACTCCAGCACCTGAAAAAGATTCTCATAATGATTGTGTTCGGAACATATCGGACAGTGCGGATTCTTTGCGGTCTGCCCCGTAACCGGAACATGAAACGGCACTCCACAGACGTTGCACTTGCCAGGCTGTAAAGCCACCCGATGCTGATCCTGTGCTCTCCAACGCGCTAATGAAATCGCATGCTGTGCGCACACATCGACGCAGATCCCACAACCGCTGCAGTTTTCCGGATATAGCTCATAGCATTCCCGCGCACCGACGTCCTTGAGCACAATGGCCTGATGGGGACAAAGCCGTACGCAGGCGTCACATCCACGACAAAGCCTCTCCTGCAACATCGGCACAAAAGGCCATCGAGTCTGAGCCGACGTCGAGGGCAACAGCTTGCCTGGCGGCATGCAGTCTTCACGATCCCGCTCGGCCGGACGGGTCCTCTGCGTAGCTTCCTGCAAACCCGTGCGGGCCAGTGTTTTCAGGAATCCCCGCCGGCTGAGCGGCGGCGCTGTTACCGCCTGGCGGTCTGCTTGTAAC
>JAUXGQ010000271.1 GCA_030621975.1 Gammaproteobacteria bacterium
ATTGGCACCATCATCTTCACCCGCCAGAATCGGGGGTTCATCACAGTGAAGTTCAAATGATTGTTTGTGTTGCATCGTCTGCTTTGCACCGTCGAAGTCCGTGATTGTTGTACAGTTGTGTGCGCCACCGCTCCATTTGTTGCGAGCGCGGAATCTGCATCTGCCAAGTTCCGGGTCATTCTTGATCGCACCGACCGTTTCTTGCAGAACACCGAGATTGATACCGTTGACATGACCGGCCTGATCTTGTGTATTCATCATGTATCTCCTTTGGTAAGACGAACATCCCAAGCATCGTGTGAACCCTCTCTGTCATGGTTCACACATTCAGTATAGTGCTGTTGTCTAACGCGGAGCGGCTGTGGTATGTGTTCGTGTCAGCCACGGGAATATCAAGACAAAAGGTGGTATCGCCAAACCTCTGCTTTGGGGTCGTGAGCTGCCGTTCGGTTCCGCAGTCCGCACACTCCCAGACCCTGGCGCGTGAATGTCAGGACCGGCCAACTCCGGACATTCATCTCCTAGCTTTTAATCCTGTTGCCAGGCCTTCCTGGGCTATCCGTATCCACTGCAGAACCGTCGCTTGAGGCGCTCTTCAACCCCTTATGACGTCTGCTTTGCCGCGATGGCCGAAGTGGCCCAGCGTGCGTCTCTTCCCTTCCGCGCCGCCCGGTACCATGCTCAGATGCCGTGGCCGGCAACGGTCAACGTGAAGACAAGGCCCAAACCCAGCCCATAGCAAGCATGGGCGATGGCCGGGGCGAGGAGAGGCCTTGAACCCTTTGGCGCTCTAACCCCAAAGAAGCCCCAACCAAATGCAGGAAAATTAGTGAGCCATGGCAGGAGTACTGTTGCCAGTCCCCATAAAAGACCAGGGACCAGGTGATTTCCTGGCATGGGAGCATTCAAGACGAGATAGAAGAAAGGATAAGTCAACGCCACACCAGCGCCAAGAAGGTAATGAAAGGTCCAGCCGGCAGATATTTCATTTTTTAAAGGGCTGGACTCAAGTATATTCTTATGCACGAAATGCCCGCTGAACATCCCCAGTGCCCACCGACCGAGGGCCCGTGGCCCGCCACAAGCGTAGCCCGTCGTGAAGTTCACTCGGTCCATGAACTGATCGGCGATGTCCATAAACGCGGTCCCGACGATGCCACCCACCAGCGACCAGATTATCAATTCCACAACACACCCTACCGGTTAACTAGATCATGTATCGGTTATTTCAGTTACAGTCAAAATCTTTTGAAAGGCGGGAGGACTAGCGTGCGTTGCCCAGTCAATTCGAGGATAGTTAAGGCAAGGAAATTAACAACCATCGAGAATTCAGGGAAACTCAACCATCCGTGGTAGGGCACGGGATGGGGTTCAGGCGGCTCCGTTACTGACTAACTTGGTGTCGATGCAAGAACAGTCCAGACCACAGGATGTGAAAGTCCGGGCTCCGCCGGTTTGCTGCCCTTCAGGTGCGGAACGTCAATGGCCGCAGTGGGTCGATAGCACCCATTCCGCTACCCGAGGAAAGAATCTTAATTGAATCGCCCACAGATGCTGCGGCGCAATAGGCGGCAGGCGGCCATAAGCGGTCGTTGGGTGTGAAGGCAACTGTGCGGTGCGGGAAAGCCCGGTACTGGGCCGGGCCGGCGCACGGCTGCCCGCCCGGCCCGAATCCGGCTCGGTCTTCGATCAACCCGTGAAGCGATCTTCTGTGCGACTTCGGGAATGTGCGCAAGAGCCTGATGATTTGAGTATCGCGGTTAAATTTCCTATCCTTACATTTTATCCTCGGGAAATCGCACGAATGTCCACGCCCCGTTCGACGAGTTCCGATCACCTCGGCAGTCAAGTGATCGACGAAAGCGGTCCTGGTACCGTGCTGCGCGACTTTGAGACCCTCCTGGAATTCGTCGGGCTCGAAGGAGTGCGCTCGACCGGCAAGTACCATCTGCTACCGCTGAATCGGCTGTTCGAACTCGATGAGCGCCTGACCCACCCACTGAGACCGCGGCTGCAGCGGCCTAAACAGCAATCTTTTCCCCACATCAACGGTCTGTATCTCATGCTGCGCGCAACACAGCTTGGCGTGGCGCAGGGGGGCGGAAAAAAGACCGGCAAATTGCTGCTCGAACCGGCCGTCCTGAAGTGCTGGCGAAGCCTCAACGCGACTGAGCGTTACTTCACTTTATTGGAAGCCTGGCTGCGACACGCGTCCTGGGAAATGGTGGGCGGAAGGGATCGCGGATGGATGCGTGGCCTGTCGCTTCAGGCCCGGGAGCTGTGGCAGGGCGTGCCAGCAAAGGGTCTGTGGGTTAAGGGTGACGGGCCAACATCTTACTTGCTCTCCAGCGTGGAGTCGTTCTGCACGCTCGCCCTCTTAGAGTTGTTCGGCTTATTCGCGGTGCAGCGTGAGGAGCCGACCAGCGGGGAGAGTTGGCGGGTCACGGCAATCGAGCACACGGCGTTTGGCGACGAGTTGCTGACTTTGGCCTTCGAGGAAATCCAGCGAGAACTTTTCGGCGAAGCGGCGGACTTTCCGGCATTCGGCGCATGGCAACCTCGGTTCCAGCAGTATTTTCCTGAGTGGCGGAGCAACCTGGAATTGCCCGAGCCGGAATTCCGAGACGGCGATTATTTCTTCAAAGTGTCCCTCGGCGATGTGTGGCGGCGTATTGCGATCTCCGCCAAATCGGATCTGGAGGAGTTTGCCCAATCGATCATCCGAGCATTTGAGTTTGATGGAGATCACCTCTACCGATTCGACTTGCGCCATCGCGATGGAAGTCGTTTGGCGGTGGATCATCCGCACGCAGAGGACGCCGCCGAGATCTACGCCGACGAGTTCTCGATTGGCTTTCTACCGCTCGCCGAACACGAAACCATGGAGTTCCTCTACGATTATGGCGAGAACTGGCGGTTCGCCGTGAAGCTGGAGAAAGTCGATCCGCCAAGCGATACGATCAACGAACCCACGATCGTAGAATCGCACGGAGCTCCACCCCCGGAATACGACTTCGAACGATAAAGTCGGGTAGAGATACGGCGCGCGTAACATTAGGCAACGGCTTAGCTGCTTCGGCGTTTCCGCTTTACTTACCCGATTAGCCCATGCCGTAACCCACGTTTCCATTAGCCCCCCCTCTCATCCCGGACGGATGGATCGAACTGGCGTTCAGGCTTATGCGGTGAGGGTGGGTCGAAAGGCGGGAGCGGTTCAATTCGGCCGGTTCTGGTATGTCTGCTTGGGGTCGTTAGCAGCCATTCGTTCGTTCGACGAAGGTGTATTTTTACGCTACTTCGAGATGTTGCGATGCAATAGGCGGCAGTCCGCCATCAGAGCCCGTTCAGGGACCAATCGTAATCCAGATAACGGACGCTGATCCGATCCCCCGCCGCGTTGAGGCGTTCCCTGAGGTCACCCCGGGCGAAGCGGAGAACGAAAGGAATAACTCCTTCCGGGAAGTCTTCCGCGAACCATTTGAAGATCCTGCTGACGTGGAGCTTGCCGTCTTCCAGGTAGTTGCTACCGGGGTCATTGATGAATACAGTGGTGCTGGCATCCAGTTGCCGCTCCAGGATCGCCTCCCGGTAGGGTTCGGAGATCAGCGGCGGACAGCTCAGGGAGGCACAGTTGACCGCGAAATGGACCCGTGGATCCTTGAAGACCGGGCGCAGGATATCATGCTCGATCTCGTCCAGCGTGAGGGTCTCGCCGCCGACCCGACAGAACCGAATGTCCCAGGGCTTGGTGAAAAACCCGCCGATACGCTTGATGGAGCGCACCGGCCTGCCGTCTTCGAAGTGCTCCAGGATCAGCTTGAGGGTGCACGCGTTGTAGGCGTTGATGTACAGGGCCATTTGCCCGGCGCGGGAGAGAGCCTGCGGGTCGGCCCGGGCCAGGTATTTCAGATACAGGTCCAATCTGGCCTCCGCCTGCTTGAGACCTCGGTAATCCACTCGCCCGTCGTGGACGTAGGTTTTCAGTAGCTCCGCATAGGCATTATCGCCCCCGGTAGCCGCTACTCCGACGCTGGTCAAATGGAGGCACAACCATAGAATCCCCAGCAAAAAGCCTTTTAGGTACCGACTGATCATTGTGACTTAATCACGGATGGAACTTCCATTACGCTTGCCTTCCCGTTGAGAGTTGGCCCGGCCCATTATTCACCCTTTATCTCTTACTAACAAAAAATCCGTGTCTATCCGTGTTCATCCGTGGTTGAATTTGTCAGTAGGCGGGCCGGTTATTTTCCGAGAAAACGTTCGATGCAGCCGATGAGC
>JAUXGQ010000112.1 GCA_030621975.1 Gammaproteobacteria bacterium
CCTTTTCTCCAGCACGAGGTGGATAAACTGCCTGATCCATTCATCCAATAGAAAAAGTGGATTGGCATCTTGAATAACAGGATACGTCTGGCGTAAGACGCTTTGTGAGAATTCGGAAATACGTTGCATTATTCGATGCAATCGAAGGGAAACCAGAAAAATCACCAGGGTGAAGATTGCAATAAACACCATTGCCGCAATCAGGCGCTGCCTCCTTTCCATGTTCAGGATGCGCTTTTCGGTGGCCTCTACGGAGGCTCGCGGCATGAAAGTGGCGTACTGGACATTCAGATCTATGCCGTTGTACTCGGAAAACGATTGTACCGTAACCACGTAATCCGTTGTCAAAGCTTCCAACAGGCTACCTGGGGGGAGGTTGACGGGATCGCTGCTGGCGAGGACACGTCCTTCATCCGCGTCCAGCAGCGCCACCGATGTATCCTTCAAGGTCAACCTTTTACGGGAAGCAGTCAGGAACTCATCGTCTATCGGAACCACAAGCATCAAATACGCCATCAAGACACCACCGACATCCTTGACGCCTTCGGCAACCAGGAGATAGGGCTTACCGCCCAGCTCCGTCAGGAAGGGTTGCACCTGGCTTTCGCTCAGAAATATTTCATCGATTGCGTCCAGTTCAGGCGGCAGTTCCCGACTACTCAGCCGGTAAATCTCGCGCTTGTGGCCTTGCGGGTCCAGCAGCAGGATATGGGCGGGGTGGATCTGAAGGTTCTGGAAAGTCCCAGCGGGCAGCCAAGGTGGAAATCGCCCTTGATAAGCCGGGTTTGCCGCTTCATCCTCGAACCAGGACAAGGGTTCGAGGTACATGAACATACGGCGATGATTGGCCAACAATCGGGTGGCCGTAATGTAGTGCTTGATATACTGGCCGAAGCCGACCAGACTGGCCCTTGCACGTCTATCCACCTGGGCCTGCAGTTCCTTGTGGAATATTTCACGCAATGCTTTGTGCTGAATCTGATCAAGCACTACCCAGGTCACAAGGCCGCAGACCAACCCCACCAGAATCGACAATAATGGCAAAGGAACGCGGCGCAGCAGTCGATAGACCAGGGTCTTATCTAACGGCAACATATAAGGATGGGCGAATCATGATTGATGTTCATTATGGACTGGAAATCTCCCACAGCCAACGGGTTAAAATAATCCAATTCACCCCTGGGCAAGACCCGCAGAGCCATAACCATATTCAATGGACAGCAATGTATCGATAGATGTATCAAATTGCCACACGCCTGGGTTCCTGCGCCGGTGCGCTGCGATTTTATATGATACCCTGGTCCTTTGTGGTGTGCTGATCGTCGCAGCCGCCCTTGTAGTGGTCCCTCTGGGCGGGATCTATGGCATAGAAATCGGAAGCGGAAATCTCCTTTTTCAGGTCTACCTGTGCGCGGTTATCTTTGTATTCTTCGCGTGGTTCTGGGTACATGGTGGTCAAACTCCCGGGATGCGCGCCTGGCGGATACGGCTGATCCGCGACGAGGGCACCGATGTACGATGGCGCGATGCCATGATACGCTTTCTCGGCGCCATTGCGGCCTGGGCTCCGTGTGGACTTGGCTTCATATGGCTCCTGGTCGACACCAACAAGCTCACCTGGTACGACCGGCTTTCCCGTACCCGCCTGGTGATGTTGAAGCTCAATACACCCTGCGCATCATCAAAAGGGCCATTCCCATCAGGATAAGTCCAGGCAAAGACGCCGCGAGCAGCGGATTGAAATCGTAGACGACAGCCACATGGGAGGCAGCCTTGTTAAAGAGGAAAAAGCCAATCCCCACCATCGCACCCAGAAAGGTGCGTTGTCCGATGCTTATGGACCTGAGCGAACCAAACACGAACGGAATAGACAGGAACAGCATGACCAGCGTTACCAGTGGGTTGGCCAGCTTGCCCCAGAAAGCCACTTCGTAAGCCGTCGCATCCTGGCCGTTGTCGCGCAGAAATTCGATATATCTGGACAGCCCCGAGAGTGGCAGAACGTTTGGTTTTACTACGAGTACCCGCAGTAATCCCGGTTCGATCAGAGAAGACCATTTTGAATGACTGAGTTGCCTGCTGGTCACGCCTTTGGGTGAGATATCGTTTTGTTTTATGTCCCTCAGCAACCAGTGATCTTTTTCATACTGCGCGAAGGCCGCATGGATCGTCCTTGTCAGTTGCATGTCGTCGTTGTATTCGTAGATATAAAGGTCTGCCAGCGCGGTTTCCCCAAGAACCTTTCTAATATTCACAAACGCCTGACCGTCACGGACCCAAAAACCATACTTGGTATGCAAACTAATCTGGTCTGATATCGCATCGGCGCGAAGGCGCTGCGCATGTTGCTCGCTGACGGGCGCAAGCAGTTCACCGATCACAATGATCACGAAAAGCATCATCAGGATCCCCGTTTTCATAACGGAAACCACAATGCGCGCAATAGACATACCAGCCGCCCGCATGGCGACAAACTCAGATCTTCCCGCGAGCATACCCAAGCCGCTCAGGCTCCCCAGCAATACGGCGACCGGGTACAGTTCATAGGCGAAGCGAGGCATGATCAAGATCACGAAAGCGAACGCATCCGCAACCGTGTAATCACCCTTACCGACGTCGTTCAACTCGTTGGCCAGTTCCAGAACCCCGAGCAGGCTCAACAGCACGAGCATGGCAACCAGAGTCCCAAGAGCGATCGCCCGGCCAATGTAGCGGTCCAATAAATTCATCATGCACGACCCTGTGCCAGCCGATACCGAAGCGCCGAAAACCAGGCCGTATCCGGTAGATTAAGGCCTGCCCCGATCAGCAACATGAGAACATGTACCCACCACATACCCAGCCACAATGGGGTAACACCATCCTGCATCCAGGATTCTGAAACATCCTGCAGATTGATGAATATAAAATACAGAATGAAGGCCACCAACAAACGCCCGAAAATTCCTTGTCTGGGCAAAGATCGGCTGAGGGGAATACTGAGCACGGCAAAAACCAGTATCGCCATTGGCAGCGATATCCGGAATTGAAGTTCCGCCTGGTCAACAAGTTCCCGCGACCTCCAAAGGTCACGGGTCGGCTTCGCCCTGTGGCGCAACCGCTGCAGCTTTTCGGTGGACAGGCTGATGCGCACTGCATATTGCTTGAACTTTCCGATCGAATAGTCGCTCGTCCCGATGACTCCTCGGTATCTATATCCGTTTTCGAGCACCAGAAAACGATCCCCGGAGTCCTTGTCAATGTATTGATGACCCTGCTCCGCGGTAATCAGCTCCACAGGACCCTGTTGACGATTCTGCACGAAAATGCCGAGCATTTTCTTACCGTCCTCGGACAGTTTCTCCGCATAAAACACCAGATCGCCCCGACTGTACTCGTTGAACTGTCCCGCCTCGATTCCCGCCACATCCACGGACTGCTGCTGCTCATACTTCATTTCCTCAACCGTCCTGGTCGCCCAGGGCATCACCGTGAGTGACAACCAGGCCTCCACGCCGGCCAGCAACACGGCCGCCAACAGATAGGAACGGTAGATTCGAACAATGCCGACGCCGCAGGATGCCAGCGCCACCATTTCACTGTCGCGATACATCCGGCCAAGAGTAAACAGAATGGAAAAAAAGAACGCCGGTGGAACGATCCGTGGGAGCTGTTTGACGATTTCGAATCCCAGGAACTGAAAAAGCAGGCGCGGGCCCAGTTCCCCGGCCACCACGCTCTCCAGAAAGCGGATGAATATGTGGCTGGCCAATACCAGCACCAGTACCAGCAGGAACGCCAGTGTCGCTTTCATTGCCTCGCGCAACAGGTGACGATCTATAATAGCCAGCATTATCGGAGTGGAAAAAAACCAGTATTCTTGTAGACTGCATCCTACACGAAAAACACAGACATGAGGAATGAGGGTTGCCGGGCTCGTACCGAAACAACCGCCAGTTTTTCGGGTGCTAAACGAAAAGATAACTCGAACGCCCTCGATTCCTCCTCTGAATCCAATCCAAATAGTCCCTAGAGGACAGCCATGGAATACAGCGTAAAATCCGGAGATCTGTCTAAACAGCGAGCCGCCTGCGTTGTTGTTGGAGTCTTCTCCCGCCGCCTCCTCTCGCCGGAGGGCAAATTCATCGACAAGCTCAGCAACGGGTATCTCACCCGCCGCTTGAAAAATGGCGATGTGATGGGAGAAATCGGGCAATCCCTGATGTTGCATGAAGTACCCGGCATTCGGGCGGACCGGGTATTGCTTATCGGCGGCGGACGACAGAAGGACTTTACGCCCGCGCGCCTGAAGAAGGCGGTTGCCGCGGCGATCGGGCTGTTGAATAGCGGGCCGGTCGTCGAGGCGGTGTTCTGCCTCAGCGGTTTCGAACCGGCGAACCACGGGCTCTACGGCACCTTGAGAGACGTTGTCACTGCCGCCGAGGATCGCGTTTATCGCTTCGACGAACTGAAAAGCGACCCGGAAGCGCCGAAACGCCCCTTGCGACGCTTGACGTTCTTTCTGTCTGACCGCAGACAGCTGACCACCGCCGAACGCGCCATCGCCCACGGCAAGGCGATCGGCCAGGGTGTCAGCCTTGCGAAGACCCTTGGAAATCTGCCGGGCAACATCTGCACCCCGTCTTACCTCGCGGACCAGGCGAAAAAACTCGGCCGGCGCTCCCGCAAGCTGCGGACAAAGGTGCTGGAAGAAGCGCAGATGCAAGAGCTCGGCATGGGTGCCCTGCTCAGCGTGTCACGGGGAAGCCGCCAGCCCGCAAAACTGATCGTTATGGAATACCGCGGCGGCAAGGCGAACAACAAACCCGTAGTGATAATAGGCAAAGGCCTGACGTTCGACGCCGGTGGCATCTCACTCAAACCCGCCGCGGCCATGGACGAGATGAAATATGATATGTGCGGTGGGGCCAGCGTCCTGGGCGTAGTTTCGGCATGTATCGAGCTGGAGTTGCCCATTAATCTGGTCGGCATCGTGCCTTCCTCCGAGAACCTCCCCGACGGAGACGCAAATAAACCAGGGGACATAGTAACCAGCATGTCGGGCCAGACCATCGAGGTATTGAACACAGACGCGGAGGGCCGGCTCATACTCTGCGACGCCCTTACCTACAGCGAAAGATTCGAACCCGCCGCTGTAATCGATATCGCTACCCTCACCGGGGCCTGTGTCGTTGCCCTCGGTAAACACGCCTCGGGGCTGTTCAGTGATGATGATGCCCTGGCGGAAGAGATACTTGCCGCCGGGACAAAATCCGGTGACAGAGCCTGGCGTCTTCCGCTGTGGGAGGATTACCAGAACCAACTCGACAGTAACTTCGCCGACATGGCCAATATCGGCGGTAGCGGTGCCGGAGCCGTAACCGCGGCCTGTTTCCTGTGGCGATTCGCCAAGAAGTTCAAATGGGCCCACCTGGATATCGCCGGCGCTGCCTGGGATACGGGAAAAGAGAAGGGAGCGACCGGACGCCCGGTTGCGCTACTGGTACAGTTTCTGTTGAAACGCTGCGGAATCAGCAGCTTATGACGCGGGTGGATTTTTACGTACTGGGGGCACACACTCAGGGTGACCGTTTCAACTTCGCCTGCAGATTGGCCGACAAGATTTATCAACAGGGTCGGCGTGTCCATCTGCAGGCATCTACCGATGCCGAGGCAAGACACCTCGATCGGCTACTCTGGACATTCCGCCAGGGAAGTTTCGTCCCCCATGGCCTGCAGGCAGAAACGGATCCGGTTGTTACCCCGGTGCTCATCGGCCACACGGATCAAGCGGGAGAGGAATGCGATGTCCTGATCAACCTGAGCGCGGACATACCGGGGTTTTTCAGCCGCTTCGAGCGGGTCGCCGAGGTAATCGATCAGGACCCACAGATCCGCAGTGCCGGCCGCGAACGCTTTCGCTGCTATCGAGACCGCGGTTACCCACTGACGTCCCATGCTATAGACTAAAAGATGGACAGAGACAATCAGAACCCCGATAAGCCATACGGCTCGCAAGCGCTCGATTCCGATGCCGGCCTATTCGAGAACGACAATGCTCGACGGGCCGCAACGACCCCCGAATCGCCCCTTGATGACGAGGAGATACTACCGTTGCTGGAGGAGGTAATTCGACCCCAAGGTTCCGTTAAAGGCGTATGGGACAAGGCGCAATCCGGGACTCAACCGGGGCTTTCGCCCAGGGCCCGCTATCCTGAGCCACCCGGCACGGACTTCGAGC
>JAUXGQ010000248.1 GCA_030621975.1 Gammaproteobacteria bacterium
AGAAAGATCTCCTCGACCTGCGCGATATCTTCCGCCACGCCTTCGATGTCGAGGACCTGAATGTCGCTCTCCAGGCCGACTTTGGAAAAAGCGGAGACGCGACTCCAGTCCAGGTCCTTGATATGCGGGTTGCCGGCGAGCAACTGAAGACGTGCAACAACGACCACGTCCACATAGTCCGTGGTGCTGCCGCCGTCGTGGTAGTAGTTATGACTGTTCGCGGCGACGTCGATGAGCGCCTGTGGAAACTGCCAGGTCTCCAGGATTTGCTTGCCGACGATGGGGCTGAGTTTTTCCAGCAGCCTGTCGAGTTCATGCTCGTCTTCGACCAGTTCCTGGACGCCCTCGGCCCAGGCGAGAATAGGCAGTGCGCCGATGTCGTGGATAAGCCCCGCCAGCAAGGCCTGTTCGGTCTCCAGTTCAGGGAGCTGCTTAGCCAGTACCCGGCTGATGGCGGCGATCTGTACGCTGTCCTCCCAGAGTTTTCGCATGCGTTTGTCGAGGGCATCGGAGGTGGCCTGAAATATCTGCTTCATGATGAGGCTGACGACCAGGCTGCGGACCAGTTTGTTGCCCAGACGTGTCACTGCCGTCTGGATGTTCTCGATGACGACACGGCCCCGGTAAAGCGGGCTGTTTGCGATCTGCAGCAGGCGTGCCGCGAGGGCGGCGTCCGTGGCGACGATATCGGCGATCTCCTTCGCCGTCACGTTTTCCTGTTCGACGGTATCGCGTACGCGCAGGGCCACCTCGGGCAGTGTGGGCAGCGTGATCTTGTTGTTCGTTATGGCGGTCTGAAGGTCTTCGATAAATAGGGATTCATTGATCATGGAGGGGCATCTTGTCGTTGGCGTTGAACGATTGCCCCTGTATCGGAAAGGAGCGGGGAGACTTTAACCCCCGGGCGATGGATTACCACATAAATCCAGCGTATTTATCCAGGGTCTGTGCGAAGATTCTGCGCTCCTTTGGGGTACAGCTGCCTTGTTTGCGAGCCAGTCCCTTCAGGTTTTTTGCTCGTTGTCTTCGATAACGAAATCGTATGGCAGCTCCCTGAACTCCAATCGCGGACCGTTTTCCTCCACGCGGACATCGCCTTCTTCCACGGCGGAAATCTGTACCACCGCGAGCAGGTCGTAACCGGCCCCCGGGGACGCCTCAGCGGCGACGACCTTTCCGGTTCCCTGGCCGGACTCGCTGGAAGCGGAGAAGAGCGCATCACCGGGTCTGGGGGCGGTGTCCGAATCGATATGCGCAAGGTACATGCGACGTTTCAGTTTTCCCAGGTATCGCATGCGCGCCACCACCTCCTGGCCGGTGTAACAGCCCTTGGTGAAGCTGACACCGTTCACGAGTTGCATGTTGGCCATCTGGGGCACAAAGGCTTCCGTGGTTTCCGGATAGACGGTCGGGATGCCGGCATGGATGTCCAGCCAGGCCCATAAATCAGGGTTTGCCGGCGTGGCCCGGGTCGCCAATGCCTGCCAGAGCTCCTGCATCTGCGTCACCGGTCCGACGATCTCGAAGCGTGGCTGGGAACCGGCTACCCGGATCGCCGTCATGCCGCCATGTTGGACCGCGTCATCATCCACTTGCGGCAGGTGGGGAAGGTGTCCGGCCAAGGCGGATTCCGCACAGTCTCCGGCAAGCCCGATGCGCACCAGTTCATCGCTGGCGTTCTTGAGTGTGGCGCTGGCTCGCAGCACAAACATGCTAAGGCGTTTGAGCAGGGGTTCCAGAAGCGACATCGGCAGCTGCAGGTAGACGGAGTCGGCGCGCCGAAAGATCCGAAATGCGGCCAGCATGCGGCCTTTCGGGTTGCAGTAGCCGCTCATCTGACTGCGCTCCTCGGTGATATTGCGGGTATCATTGGTGAACTGGCCCTGCAGAAAATCCAGGGCATCTTCCCCCTGTACCCCAATCAGCCCCAGATGCGAGAGATCGAACAGGGCGCAGTCGGGAAAGGGCGGGGCATCTTCGAACCGGATCTCGTCACTGCCACTAATGCTGGCAGACTGGGTTTCCAAAAAGGCTTTCCACTGGCTGTTCATATTGAAATTGTATCCGCTGATTTGTGATTTGATGGCTGAGTCAGATAAATATAGGATGCATGCAGGAAAAACAAGTCTCAACCGTTCGAATTTCTGATGTGTAGTGTTCTGTCTCATAAATACGTTGCAACTCCGCGAGGCTGGACGGGATGTGCGGCAAGGCGCGCGAGCGCAGGAGGAATGCGACAGGGATGTAGCCTGGTGACGTATTTATGAGACAGGACACGCTTCCCAGCCTGCGCGCCGACAGCCTGGTGCTTTACAAAACGCGCCCAGCGCGGGTTGTATCCATCAGCGACAAGATAGAGATCGAGTTCCAGGAGGGTAACACCAAGCGGGTCCGTTCGAAGGACGTGGTAATGCTGCATCCCGGCCCCCTGCACAGTCTTTCCGAGCTGGCGCCCCAGTCCGGCGATATCCTGGAGGCCTGGGAGTTACTGACGGGCGGCAGCACCGACATCGGGGAACTCTCCGAGCTGATCTTCGCCGCATACACTCCCGCCAGCGCCTGGGCAGCCTGGGAGCTGGTCAGGGATGGCCTTTATTTCTCCGGAACACCGGATGCCATAACGGCGCATTCCGCGGAGCAGGTGGAGCAGGACAGGCGGGAACGGGAGGCAAAGGCGGCGGCCGAGCAGGCCTGGTCCGGGTTTCTGGGGCGTCTGCAAAGGGGCGAACTGATCGAGGAAGATCGCAGCCGTCTCTCCGAGGTGGAGATGCTGGCCCTGCGCAAGCGGGAGAAAAGCCGAATCATGCAAGAGCTGGGTTACCAGCAAAGCCCGGAACACGCCCATCGCCTGCTGGTAAAAGTGGGCTATTGGAGCCCCCATCACAATCCCTATCCGGCGCGTCTGGGGGTGAATACCGCTATCGTCGATGTCGCCGTCGCACAAATTGAAGACGAACAGCGCCGGGATCTGACCCATCTCCCGGCCTTCGCCATCGACGACGAAGGGAACCAGGACCCCGACGACGCCATCAGCCTCGATGGCGAACGGATCTGGGTGCACATCGCGGATGTCGCGGCGCTTATCCCCCCCGACAGCGAGCCGGACCAGGAGGCGCGTGCGCGGGGGGCAAATCTCTATATTCCCGAGCGTATTGTGTACATGCTGCCGCGCGCAGTCACCGAGCGTCTGGGACTGGGTCTCAACGAGACCTCCTGCGCCCTGTCCGTGGGATTCTCGGTCAGTGCCGAGGGTCGGATGGAGAACGTGGAACTGACGCCCAGCCGGGTCAAGGTAACCCGCTTGAGTTATGGGGAGGTAGATGCCCGCATGGGCGAGGCGCCATTCGCCCGACTGGCGGACATGACCCAACGCTTTCGCGATCGGCGTCGGCGGGCCGGGGCGGCCGCGATCGATCTGCCGGAGGTCAGCGTACGGGTCCGGGACGGTCAGGTCGTCATCCGCCCGCTGTCGGCCAGCGCCAGCCGTGACATGGTAACCGATGCCATGTTGATGGTGGGGGAGGTCGTGGCCGGGCATGCGTTGGGAAACAACATCCCGATTCCCTTTGCGACTCAGCCTGCGCCCGAGGAACCGCGGCAGCCGGTGGATATGGCGGCGATGTATGCGTATCGGAAGCTCTTCAAGCCGAGTCGACTGATTACCCAGCCCGAGCCCCACGCAGGACTCGGGTTGACGCTCTACACCCGAGCCACCAGCCCGTTACGGCGTTATTCGGATCTGCTCGTTCACCAGCAACTGCGCGCCTGGCTTCGGGGCGCCGAAACGATGTCCGCCCGGGAGATCACCGAGCGCATCGGTGTAGCCGAGCTCGCCAGCGCGAGTATCCGCAAGGCCGAACGCCTGTCCAACCGACACTGGACCCTCGTGTATCTGATGCAGCACCCTGACTGGCAGGGGCTGGGCGTGGTCGTCGCGCGGGATGCGCAACGGGGTACGCTCATGTTGCCGGCCTTGGGAATGGAGACCAGGATAAGGCTCCGTGATGAGCCTCCGGTCAACGCGCAACGCAAGTTGGCGGTCAGGCAGGTGGATCTGGCAGACCTGACCGCCTATTTTCGGGTGCGCGCTTGAGGACTCAGCTCGACCCGCCCAAAATTCCGAAAGCGGGCTCGGGCTGTGCACGTCACCGGCTTGCTTCACCGCCACACAAATGCTGTTTTGGGGGTATCCAGGTCGCCGGCCCAAACACTACAATAGACCCGAATGGCACTTACTTAAGGGAATAAGTCTCCGTCATCCCGGCGCAGGCCGGGATCCAGAACCGTCGCCGGTGGTACTTTCCCTGGATTCCGGCCTGCGCCGGAATGACGAATAAGCTGCTTAGCAAGGCATGTACGGCTTAAGTTAGTGCCATTCGGTACTGACCCCTTTACCCGAACCCGGTACGGGCCTGGGGCACAACGCC
>JAUXGQ010000297.1 GCA_030621975.1 Gammaproteobacteria bacterium
CCCACCGCCACATCGCCTCACACGGGAAATCCCTACAGCGTGGATGCGGTCATGCTGCGCGTCATCCTGGCCCTGGTACCCGGCGCCGCGGCCATGACCTGGTATTTCGGATCGGGCATTCTTATCAACATGGGCATAGCGACGGCCACGGCCCTGGTCAGCGAGGCCCTGGTGCTGAGGCTGCGCGCCCGACCTGTGATCCCGACCCTCAGGGATCTGAGCGCCATGGTGACGGCCCTGTTGCTGGCGATCGCCCTGCCTCCGCTGCTGCCCTGGTGGTTGACGGTGCTGGGGACAGCCTTCGCCATCGTGGTGGTCAAACAACTCTACGGCGGCATCGGTTACAACCCGTTCAACCCGGCCATGGCCGCGTACGTTTTTCTGCTCATTTCCTACCCCGTGGAGATGACTACCTGGCTGCCCCCGGAGATGCTCAACGAGTACCCCTTGAGTTTCCTGGAAACCGCCACCGCCATCTTCACCGGTGCCCTGCCCCTGGGGTTGACCTGGGATGCGATCACCATGGCCACACCCCTGGACGCCATGCGCGAGAGCCTCGACCTGGACAAGATGATCAGCGAGATCCGTCAAACCCCGCTGTGGGGGGATTTCGGGGGCCGGGGCTGGGAATGGATCGGCAACTGGTTTTTTCTGGGCGGCGTCTGGATGATCTACAAGCGGGTGATCAGCTGGCACATCCCCGTCGCCATGCTGGGCAGCCTGTTCGCCATTGGCATGCTGTTTCATCTGCTCGACCCGGAGGCCCATCCTTTCGGCCTCTTTCATCTGTTCAGCGGCGGCGCCATGCTGGGTGCCTTTTTCATCGCCACGGACCCGGTCAGCGCCTGTACCACCAACAAGGGCAAACTGGTCTACGGCGCGCTCATCGGCATCCTGACCTTCGTCATCCGCACCTGGGGCGGCTATCCCGATGCGGTGGCCTTCGCGGTGCTCCTGATGAACATGGCCGCACCCAGTATCGACTACTACACCCGGCCCCGGGTGTTCGGACACGGGGAAGGCGACGATGGTTAAACACCCGGTCGTGATCGCGGCCTTTCTGCTGGGTAGCTTTGCCGTCGCCGGCACCAGCCTGGTGGCCTTCACCTATCGGCAGACCCAGCCGCGCATCCTGGCCAACGAGCGTCAGGCCTTGCTGGACAAGCTGCAGGCACTGGTGCCGGCGGCTTCGGTGGACAACGACATGCTGGAGGACAACCTCGTCGTACAGGACCCCGATCTCCTGGGTGCGGACCGCACCACCGTGTACCGGGGGCGTCGCCTGGGCAAGCCGGTGGCAGCCGTTTTCACCTCCGTGGTGCCGGGCGGCTACAGCGGCCCGATCAAACTGCTGGTGGCGGTGCGCCATGACGGGAGCCTGGGCGGTGTGAGGGTGGTATCCCACAAGGAAACCCCGGGCCTGGGGGACAAGATCGAAGAGGAAAGGAGCGACTGGATATACTCCTTCGACGGCAAGTCCCTGCAAGATCCGCAACCCAGGTACTGGGGGGTCAAGCGCGACGGCGGCGTCTTCGATCAATTTACCGGCGCCACGATCACCCCACGCGCCATCGTCAGGGCGGTAAAAAACACCTTACTGTACGTGGCGCAACAGGGTGACGGACTGTACGCACAGCCCGACCCCTCCGACAACAAACCTGGAGGCTCCTGATGGGCGATACAGGCTACGGCCGCATCATCCGTGACGGCCTATGGAACAACAACCAGGCCCTGGTGGCGCTGCTCGGCCTGTGCCCACTGCTGGCGGTCACCAATACCGCAATCAACGGACTGGGTCTGGGTATGGCCACCACCCTGGTTCTGGTCTGCTCCAACGGCACGGTCTCGCTGATCCGCAATCTGGTGCGCCCGGAGATTCGCCTGCCGGTTTTCGTGCTGGTCATCGCATCCTTCGTCACCACCGTCGAACTGGTAATGAACGCCTGGTTCTACGAGCTCTACAAGATCCTGGGCATCTTCATCCCCCTGATCGTCACCAACTGCACCATCATCGGCCGCGCGGAGGCCTTTGCCTCGAAAAACACCCTCGGGCGCGCCCTGGTGGACGGGCTCAGTATAGGCATAGGTTTCACCCTGGTCCTCGTGATCCTGGGCGGTATGCGGGAGTTCATCGGCATGGGCACCCTGTTCTCCCAGGCCCACCTCATGTTCGGCGAGGCGGCGCGGGGGCTGACCCTGTCCCTGGGTGAAGACTTCAAGGGTCTGCTGGTGGCGATACTGCCGCCCGGCGCCTTTATCGGTCTGGGATTTCTGATCGCGATCAAGAACCTCATTGATGACCGACTTAAAAAAGCCGAGGCGCACAAGGTCGCTGCGCCGGCGGATTCGGCCGCAGCCGGTGCCGCTTGACACTGTCCCGCCTTTCTAATCGATTAACCGCAGAGGACGCAGAGGATCGCTGAGAATTGATTGTCCAGGTTCGGTTGCGCGGTCCTGTATGTATCTCGAAACACTTTTTAAATACTGCTGATTCAGCCCCGGATGCGAAAGCCTTTTAAAATAAATAAACTCTGCGCCCTCTGCGTCCTCTGCGGTGAAATATCGGGGCTGGTGCGGGTGAAACCTGGATGAACAAGGACATACGCCGGGTGATCTTCGAGCGTCTGCGCGAGGCCGATCCGGAACCGCGCACCGAGCTCCATTACGAGACCCCGTTCGAACTGCTGATTGCCGTAATCCTGTCCGCCCAGGCCACCGACAAAGGGGTCAACAAGGCGACCGCGAAACTCTTTCCGGTGGCCAGCACGCCGCTGGCCGTACTCGGCCTGGGTGAAGAAGGCCTGAAAGCATACATCCGAACCATCGGTCTCTATAACAGCAAGGCGAAGAATATCCTCAAAACCTGCCGCATCCTCCAGGAGCGTCACAACGCCAGGGTTCCGGAGAACAGACAGGCCCTGGAAGAACTCCCGGGGGTGGGCCGTAAAACCGCCAATGTGGTCTTGAACACGGCCTTCGGACATCCCACCATGGCCGTGGACACGCACATCTTCCGGGTCTGCAACCGCACCCGGATCGCACCGGGCAAGACGGTCCTGGAGGTGGAAAAAAAGCTGTTGAGGTGGGTGCCCGGCGAGTTTCTACAGGACGCCCACCACTGGTTGATCCTGCACGGCCGCTACATCTGCACGGCGCGCAAACCCCGTTGCGACAGTTGCATCATTGAGGACCTGTGCGAATATAGAGAACGAGCTTTGAATTCAATGAGACGAAGCAGGGGGCAGGGGTAACAGGGCAGGCTGAACCACTCTGTTTCCTTGTGTTTCGCAAGCCCAACACAGGCTACGATTTAATTGGGTATCTACAATGTTCGGTGGTAATCGCACACAGATTCGACGAGTGTTTTTCGGGGCCTGGAAAAAACACCGGGAACGGGCACCGATGGAACCCCTGGAACAATTGATCACGGCGGTGATCCAGCAGCACCCGGAGTACCACAGGCACCTGGAATCCCCGGATGCCGTTCTGGACCGGGATTTCACCCCGGACGGGGGACAGACCAATCCCTTCCTGCACATGGGCATGCACATCAGCCTGCAGGAACAGATCGGCGCCGACCGGCCCGAAGGCATCAGTGCCCTGTACCGGAAGCTCACAAAAAAGACCGGAGACCCCCACGCGAGCGAACACCGGATGATGGAATGTCTCGGCCAGGTGTTGTGGGAGGCCCAGAGATCCAATCGAATGCCGGACGAGCAGGCTTATCTGGCTTGCCTCAACGCCTGCCTAAGATAAAGTTACCTGATCAGTCGAGTCCTGTGCAAAACGACAAAGAATTTAACGCTGACAACCCAACAGGGTGTAAAGGCAAATGTAGGCTGGGGCTTGCTCCGGCTTTGCTGTGGGCTAGGACGATCGGCCCAAAAAATTCCAAACCCTGGCGAGAGACCCGGGCGAGCCCAGGTCTCGCGGGCTTGGATTCGCTTTTCTAGACAGGATTAACAGGATTTCACAGGATTGACAGGATATTGATATGTGCCTTCCGAATGCAGAGGCTACCAAGAGGACTATCGGGTATGCGTATGCCATATGGCAGGTACACC
>JAUXGQ010000453.1 GCA_030621975.1 Gammaproteobacteria bacterium
CGGCGAAAGCGGTGAGGAAGAGATGACCGAGGATGCGGAAGGCGGGGATGAGCAGGAGGCCGGCGAAAGCGGTGAGGAAGAGATGACCGAGGATGCGGAAGGCGGGGATGAGCAGGAGGCCGACGAGGAGAGCGGCGAACAGATGGACGAAGAAGCCGAGATCGGCGAGGAAAGCGGAGAGGAAGCAGGCGAGCAGGAGCCCTCCAGCGCCGAAGAGCCTGAGGGTGAAGAAGGGGAACAAGGCCTCGAAGAGTTGCAGGAGGAGGCCGAGGGCGGGGATCAGGAGGAACCGGACACTGAGGGGGAAGGCGAACAGCCCGAGCAGGATGATGCCAGCGCCGGCGGCGAGGAGCAGGACGAACGGGAAGAGGCAGGCGGTGAGGAAGTGGACATGGACGAGGATCAGGCCAGCAGCGAAGGCGCCGAGGAGCAGACCGCACCGGGCGAAACCAAGCCGGATTTCTCACCCCAGTCAGACACTGCCCCGGAGGCCGTGGAGCGCTTCGACCAACTGGGCCAGGAGGCGGAAGAGCAGGGTTCTGAAGAAAGTCCCGAGACACTGGCCGATGCCAGCGGCGTTACCGGTGAATCGGAGGGTATACCGATGATGGAGCAGTGGCTGGAGCAGGTTGAGGGCGATCCCGCCTATCTCCTGCAGAACCAGTTCATGCTCGAAGAGCACCAACTGATGCAGCGCCGGGGCGGGCGCCTGATCGAAACCCGACCCTGGTGAGGTTCTTTTAGAGTCGTTCTATGAGAAAGGTTCGCACCCAATATTTCCTCGCGGTTTCCCTGGCTGTCGGGCTTTGTTCGACTACGGTTTACGCCGCCGCACCACCGCGGGATCCGATGCCGGGCAACGGCGGCCAGCAGCCCTTTCCGGGTCCCTGGGACTTCCGTCCTCCCCGCGAAGCCCCAGCCGTGAACGGCGACCAGGGAAATCCTCAGGAGCGGAACTACCAATACAACTACAGCTATCAGAAGACCTGGCCCGAGCGGGGATTCTCATTTTTCGGTCAGCCCCAGAATCCATGGTTCGGCCAGCACCCGAACTGGTGGCCCGGCCAACCTCAGGGTCAGTGGTTCGGCCAGCCCCAGAGTCAGTGGTATAACCAACGCCCGGCTCAGCCGTATGCTGCCCCCCAGAGCCAGCCCTACGGCCAACCCCAGGGACAACAATTTGGCGCCCCCCGAGATCAGGGGGGGTACCGCCAACCCCCGGCTCCGCCGTACGCTGCCCCCCAGAGCCAGCCCTTCGGCCAGCTCCAGGGCCAACAATTCAGCGCACCCCCAGACCAGGGCGGGTACCGCCAACCCCCGGCTCAGCCGTTTGCCGGGCCTCAGAATCAGCCCTTCGCCCCGCCCCAGGGCCAAAGATTTGGTGCACCTCAGCCCCAGGGGTACCGCCAACCCCGGGGCCAACGCTTCCGCGCACCTCAGAAGCAGGGGTACGGGCAGCCCCAGGGCCAGCCCATCGATCAACGTCCGTCACAAGGCTACGGGGCCCCTTATCAATCCTCCCAATCCGGGCAGTCCCCCCGCATAGAGGTCAGCCTGAGCAACGACCGGCCCTATCTCCAGGAGGCCGCGATATACACCCTGCGGGTGGTCAGCGACACCAACATCCAAACCATCGACGTCAGTACGCCCAGGAGCAACGACGTCGTTTTTCAGAAACTGGAGGGGCCCACGGCGAGCATGCGTACCCGCCGCGGCCGCCAGGAGATCGTCAACGAGTTTCACTACACCCTGACCCCGTTGCGGGACGGCTATATCCAACTACCGCCCGCGCGCATAACGGGCACCATGGCGCTGTCGCAAAACGGCTACGCGCCCAACCGCATCGGGCAATCCTTTGACATCTCCGCCGAGCGTGGGCTGCGTCTGCGCGTCAAACCGGCTGATCCGTTGGTTCAGCCCTGGCTGCCGCTGCAGCAACTGAGCTTGCGTGCGGGCCTGGACGGTGCCGAGGAGGTCGAGGAGGGAAAGCCACTGACCCTGTGGATCAAGATGTCGGCCACCGGCGCCACCGGCACCCAGCTTCCGAGCCTGGAAAGTCAACTGAAAAGCCCCGCCTTTAGGGTCTACCGGGGGAAAACCGACACTCACGGGGGGCTCTCGACTGACAGACGTTATGTGCAGGGGGAGCGAACCGAGTACTTTACGCTGGTGCCCCAGAGCAGCGGCGATCTCCGGCTGCCGCCGGTGCGCATTGCCTGGTGGAACGTGGATACCGGCACCAAGCAATACGCATCTCTGCCGATCAGACCCCTTTCGGCGGGCGGCGTTAAGGGGGCGGGGGGATTTTTCGGCCGCTTTGCCCCATCGGGCACCCTGTTTCCCGCCGGCTCCCCCTCCGTGTTCTGGGTCCCCCTGGCAGCTGTCTTCGGCCTCCTGCTCGGTTACTGGCTCGCCGTATGGCTGCGGGGCAGAAAGGGTGACGGCCAGCCTTCCCTGCCACTTATACCCGGCCTGGGCCGACTGCGTAAACCGGTTGCGGCTGCACTGGGCTGGATGTCCCCGGCGCTGATCCGACTCCAACCTTACACGAGCGCCCTGACCGGGCGGCTTTCCCACAGATTCGCGGGATACTGGCAACGCCTGCGTCACAAGCTGGTGTATACCCTGCCCAGATCCTTGCGTTTCTGGTTCAGCATGCGCTCCGCGGCCCGGGAGACAGACCCGGAGAAATGGTGCCAGGCCCTGATGCGCCAGGCTAACAGACATCTGGACATGCCACCGCAGAGTCCCCTGCCGGTTATCGCGGAAAAGATCATCGAGTCCCAGCCCAAGATCGACGAGGCCCGCATCCGGGGCCTGATGCGGGAATTGGACCGTGCCGTCTACGGCAGCGAAACCCTGGACTTTCACAACTGGAAACGGGTTTTTAAGGGGCAAATCCGCCCGCGAATCTTTCCGTTCAGGATCTACCCCAAGAGCCGCCCGCGTCGACACCTGCCGGAGCTCAATCCTAAGCTGGCGTAGGCTGGGGCTTGCCCCAGCTCTTTGTTTCGCGATCCCCTACGCAGC
>JAUXGQ010000489.1 GCA_030621975.1 Gammaproteobacteria bacterium
CGGCCCATTGTCCGAATACCGGCTCCATGAAGACCTGCTGGGAGCCGGGTGCCGCGGTGGAGGTCAGTCACAGCGATAATCCGCGACGAAAGCTCGCCTGGACCCTGGAACGGGTGGACATGGGTGAGGGTTGGATCGGGGTGCACACGGGCCGCACCAACGCGGTGGTGTCAGAAGGTGTTCAGCGAGGTCGCATACCGGGTTTGTCGGGCTATAGCGAGCTGCGCCGGGAGGTGACGGTCGAATGGGCCGGGATCCCCCGCTCAAGATTGGATCTGCAGCTGCTCGGGGGTAACCGACCCGACGCCTACGTCGAAGTAAAGAACGTGACCCTGCTGGAAGACGGACGCCTGATGTTTCCCGATGCGGTCACGAGCCGGGGTCGCAGACATCTCGACGTGCTCGCCGAGGCCTGCCGTCGGGGATTCCGGGGGGTCATGGTCTATGCCCTCAACCGGCCCGAAGGCCGGTGTTTTTCGCCCGCCGAAGCCATCGACCCCGATTACGCCAAACGGCTACGGGAAGTCGCCGTGCAAGGCGTCGAGCCGCTGGCGGTACGCATCGTACACACCGACGAGGGCCTGCACGCGGACGGTCTGGTCGAGATGGATCTCTAATAGCCCGCTGAGCGCAGGTCGATCTCCGCGGGACAGACGGCGAGGCGTTGCACGCCGGTTCTGATCCGGCCATCGGGCAGCAGGGCGAGCCAGCGCAGTCCCGGAGGTAAGGGATCCACCCCGAATTCATCCTGGCCGGGCGCGAACTGAATGCAGGTCGACGGTGAGGCTATGAGCCTGACTCCCTTGCGTTCCGCCTCGAACTCCTGGTGGATATGCCCCCACAGGATGCCCCGCACCTGAGGATGCTGGTCGATGATGTCGAAGAATCTTTCGGGGTTGTCCAAGGCCATGGTGTCCATCCAGGCGCTGCCCACGGGCACGGGGTGATGGTGCAGGCATACCAGGGTGTGCTTGTCGCGATGCGCCTGAAGGCTGTTGGCGAGGTTCTCCAGTTCCTGGTCGCTCAGATGACCCCCGTCGTTGTCCGGGAGTGTGGAGTTGAGAAATACCAGAGACCAGCCTCTGTGTTGGGCCGAGGTTACGACCTGAACCTTGCCCCGGTGAACGACGCTTCGCATCACCGCCGGCTGGTCATGGTTGCCCGCGATACAGTAGGTGGGGGTCTGGAGCGCGGCCAGGCGCTTGCGCAGATGTGCATAGCCGACGGGCGAACCGTCGTGTACCAGGTCGCCGGTCACCAGGATCATGTCCAGGGGCGCCAGGGTGCGAGCCGTGTCCAGTATCCGGTCGAACGACTCCAGGGTGTTCAGTCCCAGCAGACAGCCCGAGGGGTTGGCGTGCAAATGGGGGTCGGTGACCTGTACCACCCGCAGGGAACCCGGGGGCAGGTTGGCAAAAACGCGAGAATCCATGTCGTGTTTGTGTGCGCGAAATCTGGACATTTCAGTAATCAGGATGATTGGGGCCTGCTTGCTATAGTAGTTCAAATAAACAGGAATACGCGTCTTAATTCAACCTAAATCTCTAATTAAGGGGCCATTTTGCGATCCGGATTCCAATTCTGTTCTAAACTGGCTACATGACCCTGAACGAACTTCGATATATCGTTTTCGTAGCCCGCGAACGCCACTTCGGCCGGGCTGCCGAGGCCTGTTACGTAAGTCAACCCACGCTGAGCGTCGCGGTCAAGAAGCTGGAGGACGAGTTAGGAGTCAGCCTGTTCGAGCGTGGCCAGGGTGAGGTCAGCGTCACCCCGGTGGGCGACCAGGTCGTGGCCCAGGCCCAGCGGGTGCTGGAAGAGGCGAGTGCGATCAAGCAAATCGCGCAGCAGGGGAGGGATCAACTCGCCGCACCGCTCAGGATTGGGGCTATCTATACGATCGGCCCTTATCTGCTGCCCCATCTGATCCCGATCCTCGCGGATCGAGCGCCGAATATGCCGCTTATCATCGAGGAAAACTTCACCGCGGTCCTAAGCGAAAAGCTCAAACAGGGTGATGTGGACGTCATAGTCATCTCCCTGCCCTTCGTCGAGGCAGGCGTCGCCGTCGCTCCCCTGTACGACGAGCCGTTCGTGGTATTGCTCCCCAGCGACCATCCCTGGAACCAGAGCGAGCGGGTGAATCTGACCCATCTGAATGGCGAAAACGTCCTCCTGCTCGGCGCGGGGCACTGTTTCCGTGATCAGGTACTGCAGGTCTGTCCCGAATGTCTGAGGTTCTCGTCCACCGACGGCGGCGTGCAGCAGAACCTGGAGGGGGGATCGCTGGAAACCATTCGCTACATGGTCGCCAGCGGGATGGGGATCACCGTCTTGCCCTGCACGGCCGCGGGGGCGGACCGATTTTCCCAACCGCTCGTCAGTATTCGCCGCTTCGAAGGAGAGGCGCCGACGCGTCGGGTAGCGCTGGCCTGGCGCAAGAGCTTTCCCCGTCCGGAGGCGGTTGAAATGATTCGTCAGAGCATTCTGAGCTGCCAGCTGAGCTGTGTGGGGAAGGTGGATAGTGCAAAACTATCGGATTGATAAAAAGAAACAATTTTATGTGATCGTTAGCGGGTGGCTATAGTAAGCGCATAAGGCGTCGAATACACCGGCGTCCCATTCGCACGGCATTTCTAACAGGAGAAACAACAATGGCACTGAAGGGTAGCAAGACAGAAGAAAATCTGAAGGCTGCGTTCGCGGGAGAATCCCAGGCGAACCGACGTTATCTCTATTTCGCGGCAAAGGCCGACGTCGAAGGATTCAACGACGTGGCCGCGGTGTTCCGCTCCACCGCCGAGGGCGAGACCGGCCATGCCCAC
>JAUXGQ010000143.1 GCA_030621975.1 Gammaproteobacteria bacterium
AGACCCTTGTCTTCCTAAGACCGCTTGGCCTCCGACTTGTCATGACTGTCGGAGAGTATGCAGATCTTCATCCGGTTTCCGCCAACAAAAAAGGCCGGCAGGACACCGGCCTCGAAGAAAAGATACAGGATTTCGCTGGCAGGTTACAAGCCGCGGGGAGCAGGCGCTCCCCGCAACCTGGTTTCCTCCGATCTACAGAATCGGCACGATCAGCAACGCCACGATGTTGATGATCTTGATGAGCGGGTTCACGGCCGGGCCGGCGGTGTCCTTGTAGGGGTCGCCCACGGTGTCGCCGGTGACCGCCGCCTTGTGGGCGTCGGATCCCTTGCCGCCGAAGTTGCCGTCCTCGATGTATTTCTTGGCGTTGTCCCAGGCGCCGCCGCCGGTGGTCATGGAGATCGCGATGAAGATACCGGTGACGATGGTGCCCAGCAACAGCCCGCCCAGGGCCTTGGGCCCCAGGGTCAGGCCCACGACCACGGGCACCAGGATCGGCAGCAGCGAGGGCAGGATCATCTCCTTGATGGCGGCGCGGGTCAGCATGTCCACCGCCCTGGAGTAGTCCGGTTTCTCCTTGTGTTCCATGATCCCGGGCATCTCCCGGAACTGGCGACGCACCTCGTTGACGATGCCGCCGGCGGCGCGGCCCACCGCTTCCATGGCCATGGCGCCGAACAGGTAGGGCACCATACCGCCGATGAACAGGCCGATGATCACCATGTGATCCGACAGATCGAAGGTAATGTTCATACCGTGGGCTTCCAGGGAATGGGTGTAGTCGGCGAACAGCACCAGCGCCGCCAGGCCCGCGGAGCCGATGGCGTAGCCCTTGGTCACCGCCTTGGTGGTGTTGCCCACCGCATCCAGCGGATCGGTGATGTTACGGATCTTCTCGTCCAGTTCCGCCATCTCGGCGATGCCGCCGGCGTTATCGGTGATGGGGCCGTAGGCGTCCAGGGCTACGATGATGCCGGTCATGGACAACATGGCAGTGGCGGCAATGGCGATGCCGTAGAGTCCCGCCAGGTCGTAGGCGCCCCAGATGGAGGCGCAGACCACCAGCACGGGCAGGGCGGTGGCCTTCATGGACAAGCCCAGGCCGGCGATCACGTTGGTGCCGTCGCCCGTGGTGGAGGCCTCGGCGATGCGGCGTACCGGGGAATACTCCGTGGCCGTGTAGTATTCGGTGATCACTATTATGGCCGCGGTCAGCACCAGTCCGATCAGTGGGGCGCCGAACAGGGCCATTGTGGTGTTTCCGACACCCTCGATGACCACGTCGCCCATGACCATGTCAGTCACGAAATAGAAGGCGATGGCGGCCAGGACGCCGGATACCGCCAGACCCTTGTACAGGGCGGTCATGATCTTGGTGTCCCCCTCCTTGGCCTTGACGAAGTAGGTGCCGATGATCGAGGCCACGATGGATACACCGCCCAGCACCAGCGGATAGAGGATGGCCTGTGCCTGTGCTTCCGCGCCTTCGAGCAGCAGGCTGCCCAGCAGCATGGTGGCGACCACGGTTACCGCATAGGTCTCGAACAGGTCGGCGGCCATACCGGCGCAGTCCCCCACGTTGTCGCCCACATTGTCGGCGATCACCGCCGGGTTGCGGGGGTCGTCCTCGGGGATGCCGGCCTCCACCTTGCCGACGATGTCCGCGCCGACGTCCGCACCCTTGGTGAAGATACCGCCGCCGAGTCGGGCGAAGATGGAGATCAGGGAACCGCCGAAGGCCAGTCCCACCAGCGCATGCAATGCGTCTGCATCCGCAAACCCCATGGCGTTGAGGATGGCGTAGTAGCCGGCCACGCCCAGCAGTCCCAGGCCCACCACCAGCATGCCGGTGATGGCGCCGCCGCGGAAGGCGATCTGCAGCGCGGCATTGATGCCGTCGTTGGCGGCCTGCGCGGTGCGTGCGTTGGCGCGCACCGAGATATTCATGCCGATATAGCCCGCGGCTCCCGAGAATACCGCGCCGATGATAAAGCCGATCGACGTAGCGGTGCCGAGTCCGAACCAGAGAACCACCGCCAGCACCACGCCGACGATGCCGATCGTCATGTACTGACGATTGAGATAGGCCTTGGCCCCTTCCTGTATGGCGCTGGAGATCTCCTTCATCCGCTCGGTGCCTTCCGGCTGGGCAAGAATCCATTTTACCGAGATAATCCCGTACGCCAGCGCCACCAGGGCGCATGCCAGGGAAAAAATCAATCCGCTACTCATACAGGTTCTCCTTTCAAAGGTTCACTTTGGAAAAATCGGTGCCCGGCTTCAGACCGAAGGCCGTAGCCAGGTCCATATCGCCGATGAGCCGGTCGACGGCTGCCCGTCCATGCTCCCGCTGCACCTCGGACAGGATAAGTCTTACCGCATTGCGGTTGTACCCGCCGCCAAACGCGAGCTGTTGGGAGATCAGCTCGCGGGCTCTTTCAAGGGTCACGGTTGGGCCTTTTTTTGGGCGCGTTTCATTATTCGGGGCTGTTCCGGCAACCCCATAGGGTTTTCGACTTATTTTAGCTCGAAGTCTGTGGATAACTTTCGGGGTACTGCCACGTTCTCTAGCGTAACATAATCGGGCATGCCGTTCTTGTAGGGGGGGTAGTCCTCACCCTGAATCAGGGGGATGAGGTATTCCCTGCAGGCAGCGGTGATGCCGAAGCCGTCTTCGGTAATGAACTCCATGGGCATCATCTTTTCCACGTTGGCGACCTCGGACAGCGGGGCCTTGCCCACTTTCCAGGCGTAGGGGTTGTTGGAGGTGCGCACGATGGCCGGCATGATCGCGTTCTCGCCGGCGATGGCGAATTCCACGCCGGCCTTGCCCACGGCGTACGCCTGCTCGACGTCGGACTTGGAGGCCAGGTGGCGGGCGGCCCGCTGCAGGTAGTCGGCGACCGCCCAGTGGAACTTGTGGCCCAGGGCGTCCTTGACCATATTGGCGACCACGGGCGCGGCGCCGCCGAGCTGGGCGTGGCCGAAGGAGTCGCGAGTGCCTTGTTCGGCCAGGAACCTGCCGTCCGGCCAATGGGTTCCCTCGGAGACCACCACGGTGCAGAAGTCGTACTTATCCACCTTTTCCTTTACGCTCGCCAGAAACTTCTCCTGGTCGAACTCCACCTCGGGGAACAGGATGACCACGGGGATGTCGTAATCCTCCACCAGACCACCAGCCGCGGCGATCCAGCCCGCGTGGCGGCCCATCACCTCGATGACGAAGAGCTTGGTGGAGGTCTTGGCCATGGAGCGCACGTCGAAGGAGGCCTCCAGGGTGGAGACCGCGATGTACTTGGCCACCGACCCGAAACCCGGGCAGTTGTCGGTAATGGGCAGGTCGTTGTCCACGGTCTTGGGCACGTGGATGGCCTGCACCGGGTAACCCATGGTCTCGGACAGTTGGGAGATCTTGTAGCAGGTATCGGCGGAGTCGCCACCGCCGTTGTAGAAGAAGTAGCCGATGTCGTGGGCCTTGAAGACCTCGATCAGCCGCTCGTATTCCCGTTTGTTCTGTTCCAGGCTCTTGAGTTTGTAGCGGCAGGAGCCGAAGCCGCCGGACGGGGTGTGGCGCAGGGCGGCGATGGCCTGTGCGGATTCGCGGGAGGTGTCGATGAGATCCTCCGTCAGCGCCCCGATGATGCCGTTGCGTCCGGCATACACATTGGCGATCTTGTCCGGATGCTGGCGGGCGGTCTCGATGACGCCGCAGGCGGAGGCATTGATGACGGCGGTGACGCCCCCTGACTGGGCATAAAATGCGTTTCTTGCGCTCATGTCTACTCCCTATGAATTTGGTTCTGAGTACTGAATTGGATTCTGATTACCAATCATTTCTGGAATTCTATGGACTCGGTGGACAGTCGCGATCAGTGGTCATCCTAACCCGGCATTTCCCCTTGCTCTCGGGCGGCGTGATCCGCCTGTACCTGGAGCAGCGACACCACGCATTCGGCGAGGTTGTCGTACTCGCTGATCCCTGTTCCCATCTGCTTGTAGGGCTTGTAAAAAAACTGGCAGCGGAAAAGATTGTCACCGGTCTTGAAGACCACAAAATTGCATCCGTCCGTCTGCCAGTACAGGGTCGGGCAGGACGTGGTATTGCGGTCCGACGGGCTCAATCGGATTTCGCTGTCCGCAAGCTGGATATCGATCTTGCGGCCGTAGCGCTCCTGCAACGTGGTATCGATGGTCCAGCGTTCGGTATCGGTTATGTCGGGCACGTCGCTCATGGCGGATCGGCATTCCGGATTGCGGTTGACCAAGGCGGTGTACAAGGATACCCAAAAACCGGTTATTTTGCATAAACTTCGTTGACTTTGGGGGAATTCTCCGCTTAGCTTACCCAATCAGTCCATGCGCAGCCAATCCAAAAGTTGGATGCACGTATGGAATTTCCTAATATACTGAATAGACGATAGGGTAACGCGAAGACGCAGGCAGCACCAGCCCCACTTCAATAAAAAAAATATGGTTTTGGGAGACACACTGATCACCATGAGAATCATACTGTTGGGCGCCCCGGGCTCGGGCAAGGGAATTCAGGCGAGAAAGCTGGTTGAGCAGTACGGGATTCCCCAGATCTTTACCGGCGATCTGCTGCGCGCCGCAATGAAAGAGGAAACCGCACTCGGTTTGCGGGCAAAAGAGGCCACGGACGCCGGAAATCCCTTACCCGACGAGGTCCTCCTCGGCCTGGTCCGGGAGCACCTGACCGCCACCGGGGCCTCGGAAGGCTTTCTTCTCAACGGCTTTCCGCGCAGCACCAGCCAGGCGGTTACCCTGGATGAGATGCTCGGCGAACTCGGCCGGCCGCTGGATTTCGTTCTCTATATCGACGTGGAGCCGGACGTTGTGATGGAATGGCTGGTGGGCCGACGGACCTGCGAGTCCTGCGCCCGGGTGTACAACATGTACACCAATCCACCTAAGGTTGACGATGTGTGTGACCAGTGCGGCGGGCAGCTTCATCACCGCCTCGATGACAACGAGGAGACCATCGCGAGCCGCTTGCGGGTCTTCGAACACCAGACGGTGCCCCTGGTGACCTATTACCGCACCCAGGGGAAGCTGCATACGGTGCGGGATGCCAATGACATCCCGGGGGTGGTCGCGGCACTCGTGAAAGCGGCCGATGAAGCGCTTGATTTGGTTAAAGACTCCGCGTCGCTTGCAGCCGAGCCGTCCGCACCAGCTGCGGAGCCGCAACCGGTCCAGGCGGCGGAGAAAAAAGTCCCGGCCCGCAAGGCCGACACGCAAGCGGCGTCACCCGCGCGGCGTCCGGGCGGCGGATCCGCTTCCCGAAAAACGACGCCGAAAACAGCAAGCGGCGGTGCGGTCAAAAAGGCCGCCAAAAAGAAGGCGAAGAAAGCCGCCGCAGCTACGAAGAAGAAACCCTCCAAAAAGACAGCAGCGAAAAAGGCCGCGGTCAAGAAGGGGGTGGCGAAGAAGAAAGCGGTTACCAGGAAGAAGGCCGCTGCCGCGGCAAAGAAAAAAGCCACCGCCAAGGAGACGCGCACAGCGAAGAAAGCAGCGGCTGTGAAGAAGGCGCGCGTGGCGAAGAAGGCTGCGGTTCCAAAGAAGATCTCCAAGAAAAGGATCGCAGCGAAAAAAACCACAAAGAAAAAGCCCGCAACGAAAAAGACCGCCAGGAAAAAGGCTGCGGTGACCCCCGTCGGGAGGAAAAAACCGCAGCCAAACAGAAAGCGGTAAAATAGGCGCCCACCGCGAAAAAGTCATTGGGCGGCAAAACCTCGAGCGAGCAGGTCGCC
>JAUXGQ010000283.1 GCA_030621975.1 Gammaproteobacteria bacterium
CCGCCGTCGCGGTCACGTTCCAGCAGATGAAACGCCATCCTCTGCGCGGATTTGGGCCCTACGCCGGGCAGGCATCGCAAGGCATCCGTCAATTGGGCAAAGAGGGGCTGACCCGACATGAATCAGAACGGCAATTTGAACCCTGGCGGCAAACCCAGGCCGCTGGTGAGACCCGACATACTTTCCTTCGTCTTTTCGGCCACCCGATGCGCCGCGTCGTTGATCGCCGCAGCCAGCAGATCTTCCAGCATCTCCTTATCGTCACCCATGAGGCTCTCTTCGATGGTCACACGGCGCACCTCGTGCCTGCCATTCATTACTATCTTGACCATACCGCCACCGGCTTCGCCGGTAACCTCCTCCTGAGCCAGCCGCTCCTGCGTCTTCTGAAGATCTTCCTGCATCTTCTGCGCCTGCTTCATCAGATTACCCAAACCACCTTTCATCGTGCTTTCCTCGGCAAGCTATTTGCCATAAGTAAAAAACGCAAGTTAGCCGGCACAGGCTGTCCTGCATCGGATGATCTTCAATCTTACCTCTCGACGGGCTTGATCGAGTCCGGCACCAAGCGGGCATCCAGGCCCGCTTCCATGGCGTGAACCAGCGGGTCATCAGCCAACACCTGTTCTGCCCGGCGTTGCCTGTCATCCCGCTCCCGAGCCTGACGCCTGGCCGGCGTTTCGATCTCCGACGCCTCCGCACAGATCGCCAGCCGCAACTCCGCACCCAGGTTTTCCTGCAGCGCCGCGCGTAGGCGTTGTTCCGAACTGCCCACCTGCAGATGCTTACACGCGGGGTCCAGCCTCAGTTTCAAGGCCTTGCCGTCCCAGCTGTCAAACGAGCAGTTATCCGCTAATTGACGCGCCACGCCACCAAGCTTCAGCGCCTGTACCACCGCATCCCAATCGCTGAGATCCGGGAGGCTCGCGTCCGGTCTATGCGGATCTGCCGGGGAGACGGCCCTGGACAGGGTTCCTGCTGGTTGCGATGCCGGTCCCGATTGTCTCTGTTTCCCCGCGCTCGGTGGATGGGAAACCTGTCGCACCGGCTTCGAGTCGCCCCCACTATCGGCAGGACGAAACGCCAGCATGCGCAGCAACACCATCTCGAATCCGCTGCGGGGATCCGGCGCCAACGGCAGATCCCGCTGCCCCAGAAGCCCGATCTGATAATAGAGCTGTACATCTTCCGTTGAAAGACGCTCGGCCAGCGCCCTTATCTGCGCTTCGTCGCCCCGATCATCCGCAATCGCATCCGGTACGGCCTGGACCAGGGCAATGCGATGAAGTACTGCCAGCAGTTCTGTTAACACTTCCACGTAATCCGGGGCTCGTTCCGTCAGATGCCCTATTCGCGTGAGAAGTTGTGCGGCGTCTCCTTCCGCCAATGCCCCCAACAGACCGAATACCTGGTCTCCCGAGAGATCGCCCAGCAGGGAACGTACGTCGTCCTCGCGGACGCGGCCAGCTCCGAATGCCAGCGCCTGATCCATCAGGCTCAGGGCATCCCGCATGCTGCCATCCGCGGCGCGCGCGAGCAATCCCAGTGCGGACTGTTCATACTCCGCGTCTTCCTGACCCAGGATGTACTCCAATTGTCCGCTTATCTGTTCTGGCGGCAATCGCTTGAGATTGAACTGCAAACAACGGGACAAAACAGTGACAGGCAATTTCTGGGGATCGGTGGTAGCCAGCAGGAACTTGACGTGGGGAGGTGGTTCCTCAAGGGTTTTCAGCAGGGCATTGAAACTGTGCCCGGAAAACATGTGAACCTCATCGATGAGGTAGATCTTGTAACGCCCCTGTACCGGCGCATAGGGGACATTTTCCAACAGTTCTCGGGTTTCATCGACCCGGGTGCGGGACGCGGCATCTACCTCCAGCAGGTCGGGAAAACGACCTTCATCGATCCCCCGGCAAGCTGTACACGCGCCACAGGGTTTCGAACTGACCCCTTGTTCGCAATTCAGGGCCTTGGCGAGTATCCGCGCCAGGGTCGTCTTGCCAACCCCCCGGGTACCGGTAAACAAATAAGCGTGATGCAGCCGCCCCTGCTCCAGTCCATTGGTCAGGGCCCGCACCGCATGTTCCTGACCCACCATTTCGGTGAACGTATGGGGTCGCCATTTTCGTGCCAGAACCTGGTAGGACATCGTTAGAGTTTACCCCAACAAAGACAACGGGTCACAATCCGAAACGGACCAGGACACCGAGGCAGGATCGGGGGCGATGATTCAGGGCGGCAGTTCCCGCCAGCTGCATCCCGGCGCTCGAGTCAACTGCTGCCGCTGCTCCCTTCCGGGCCTGACGGAGTTCACAGCTTATCGCCGCGGGAGAACCAACGGAAACTGCCATAAAATCAAGGTGCAAAGGCAGCGATACCAGGCTGATGCGACCGCCCGAGCAACCCATCAAACACCCTTTTATTCAATAAGTTACGCACTTGCCATTAACACTGTCTTAGAGATCGGCAGTGTAACAGATCCGGTGTGTCAGTCCAACGCTGGCTGAGTTTCATACATGATCAGGTATCTTTAAATATGTATACAATTGCCACCAGTACCGCCCTAACCGGGATTTTTCACCACAGAGGACACAGAGGGCACAGAGCCGTTTGAATTAAAGAGGGTTGCTGACATCGGAGCGGCAGTGCTTACACTTCGTACCGGGAATGTGGCAGGGCCGTTCGACGCAACCCGTGAAGCTCTCTGCGTTCTCAGCGTCCTCTGCGGTAAATTGGTGAGATATGCGGGCTGTCTAACCGTTCAACCCCGGAAAAACCTGGCCGCCATCGCCTTTCATGGAGTCGATCCTATAAGCCATGACACGACGCCGAACCGCATTTGAACCGGGCCGTCTGTGGGACCTGCTTCAAACCTGTACACAGCAGGCCGTTGCCAGCGGCGACCTGCAAAGTATTGAAACGCAGCAAACCCGAATCGAACAGGAAGGGATTCGGTTTCTCGTGCGGGTCGCATCCAACCTGCGCCGCAAGTCCGAAGACGCGCCTGTCAGACAGGGGGGAAGGCAGAAAACGACAAAAGACTTCAACCCCTTTCTACCCCCGGAGAAGGAACTCACCGTCACCGGGGTGAGCGATAGTCACATCGCGGTACTGAACAAGTTCAATGTGGTCGATCACCATCTGCTGGTCGTCACACGCCGCTTTGAGCACCAGGAGACCTTGCTTGGACTCAAGGACTTCGAGGCGCTGTGGCTTTGCCTGCGGGAATACCCTTCTCTGGGATTCTATAATGGGGGCACCCGCGCGGGAGCGAGCCAGCGTCACAAACACCTGCAGTTGGTTCCACTGCCTCTGGTGGAGGAAGGCCCGACAGTTCCGGTCGAACCGGTCCTGCCGACCTGCGGCGTGCAGGCCTTGGGCCGGATCCCGGCGTTTCCTTTCTCGCATGTCTTTACGCGCCTTCCCGCCGGGCTGACGGGGCATCCCTCGGAAGCGGCCCGGCTGTCAGTGGCGCTGTATCGCAAGCTGTTGGAGGCAGCCCGTATCCCCAGGCTCCAACAAGGCACCGAAGCACGCCAGGGCGCTCCTTATAACCTGCTTTTGACTACAGAGTGGATGCTGCTGATCCCCCGCTCCAGGGAGCGCGCCGATGACATCTCGATCAATGCCCTGGCCTACGCGGGCTCCTTGTTCGTTCGCGATAACCGGGACCTGCAGCGTGTAATAAGCCTGGGCCCCATGCATTTTCTCACCGCCGTCGGGCGGCCTGCTCCTTGTCTCGTCATCCCTGCTCCGAACCAGTACCCACCGTTTCAATGACCTGTTTAATGACCATTGAAACACGAAAATCCGGATGACCGGAAGTAGGCTGGGGCTTGCCCCAGCGAATTCGGCGTCCGCGCATTGTGCTGGGGTAAACCCCAGCCTACTAAGTTAGCATCCGGAAACGCGATATCCCTGCCGCACTCCTCTTAGCAGGCGGGCCGGAACAAATGGACATGTGATGTTTGATCAAAGTGTTGCATTGAGATACGGGCTTGGCGGCCATTGACAGGCTGTCCTGTTCGGCACCCTTTCGGATCCACTGCCAAGTCACTGATGTCGGGTGTTTCTGGAGGACGAGCAGGCCAGGCTAAGCTCCTGATTTCTAGCGCTTACTCTTTGTCCCTCGGGCTGTTATCCACAGAATTCGAACAGTTTCCGAACCCCTTTCCTAAAGGC
>JAUXGQ010000464.1 GCA_030621975.1 Gammaproteobacteria bacterium
GCGCCCGCAATCCCCAAAAGCCGCAAAAACTCTCTTCTCGATATGGTCATGGGTTATTCGTCCTCCGAACGGGGTGGCCGTTTCTGTAATCAGTGCACAATGGGTCCGGGAATTTTGCCGCCTGGTGTGTCGGAAATAAATTGGAAAATATCGCAATCCCTGTTGTGGTTTTCCACAACACGTCGAATCCGCCTACCGGAACTGATAAATTAGCGATATGACCCGACGACTGTTCGCGATCCTTTGCCTGCTCTGCAGCCTGACCCTGAGCGGTCCCGCCCTGGGCCTGATCGGCCCGGTGAAGATCGGCGTGCTCAGTCACCGGGGAGACAAGATCACCGTCGAGACCTGGTCCCCAACCGCAAAGTACCTGAGCAGCGCCATATCGGACTACCGTTTCGAGATAGTTCCTCTGGACTTCGACGATGTCAATCCCGCGGTGGAGCGGAGCGAGGTGGATTTCGTCCTGGTCAACCCCGGTATCTACGTCAACCTGGAAGTACGCTACCGGGTGTCCCGTATCGCCACGCTGAACAACCGCTTGGGCAATATCCCGTACAATATCTTCGCGGGCGTGATCTTCACCCGTGAAGACCGCAAGGACCTGACCGAACTGTCGGACCTGAAACGCAAGAGCTTCATGGCCGTGGATGCCATCTCCCTGGGCGGCTTTCAGATGGCCTGGCGTGAAATGAGCGATGAGGGCATCGACCCCTATCAGGACCTCGCCGGGCTCAGCTTTGGCGGCATTCACGATCGGGTGGTATTGGCGGTGCGCGACGGCAGGGTGGACGCGGGCACCGTACGCACCAACATCCTGGAACGGATGGCCCTGGAGGGGTCAATCGATCTCGAAGAATTTCGCATCATCAATGCGAAATCCGATCCGGCGTTCCCCCTGAGCCACAGCACGCGTCTGTACCCCGAGTGGCCTTTCAGCAAGGTCAAACATACCTCGAACAAACTCGCGCAACGGGTGGCGGTGGCGCTGCTCAACATGCCCGAGAACCATCCGGCCGCCGTGGCGGGAAAAAATTCCGGCTGGACCATCCCGCTGGATTATCAGCCCGTCCATGAATTGCTGCAGGAATTGCGCCTCCCCCCCTACCAGGATGTGGGCAAATTCACCCTCCTGGACGCGATCAAGCAGTACTGGTACTGGCTTCTGGCGGGCCTGCTGGCATTGTTCTTCATGATAGGCATGACCGCCTGGGTGCTCCGGCTCAACCGTGAACTGGAAAAAGCCAGACTCAAACTGGAAAAACAGCGTGAACTGATCCTCAACTCAGTGGCCGACGGGATCTACGGGGTGGATCTGCACGGCAATACCACCTTCGTCAACCGGGCCATGGAACAAATCACCGGCTGGCAAGCGTCCGAACTGATCGGCCACAATCAGCATGAGATACTGCATCACACCCGCGCCGACGGCAGTCCCCACCCCGCCCAGGAATGCCCGGTGTACATGACCTTCAGGGATAATCAACCTCGCTTCGTGCAGGACGATGTATTCTGGAAGAACGACAGCAGCAGTATCCCCGTCGAATACAGCAGCACACCGATCAGGGACGAACAGGGTGAAGTGGTCGGCAGCATGGTGGTGTTTCGCGATATCTCGGCGCGCAAGCAGGCGGAAGAAGAGGCGCGCCAGCACCAGATGGAACTCGCCCATGTGGCCCGCCTGAATACCGTGGGTGAGATGGCATCCGGCATCGCCCATGAAATCAACCAGCCGCTGACTGCGATCGCCACCAACTCCCAGGCCTGTATTCGACTGCTGGAGTCCGGCCCCGTGGACAGGGAGCGCTGTGCCGACATCATGGAGCGCATTGCGGTGCAGGCCGAGCACGCCGGTGAAATCATCCGGCAGTTGCGTCAGTTCATTCGCAAGGAGCAGCCGCAGCGCTCACCAGTCCACCTGAACAGGATAATCCGCGACGTTGCGGTGTTGTTCGCACCGGAAGCGCGAAAAGCGGGGGTGATTCTGCGCCTGGAACTGGAAAATCCCAGAGACAAGGTTCTCGGACAACCCATCCAGATCGAACAGGTGATCCTGAATCTTGCCAGAAACGCCATCGAAGCCATGGTGGAAACACCGCCCCAACAGCGCAGGCTGACTATTCGTGTGGCCAGAGGCCCCAAGGATACGGTGGAGGTCAGCGTGCAGGACACGGGGCCCGGCCTCAGTGAGCATCTGGTCAGTACCCTGTTCAACCCCTTTGTGACGACTAAACCCCAGGGCATGGGGCTGGGACTTTCCATCAGCCTCGGCATTATCGAAGCCCATCAGGGAAACCTGTTCGTGAACTCCCAGCCCGACAAGGGGGCCAGATTCTGGTTCGTGCTGCCGGTTTATCATGGAGACCGAAATGACTGAACCGACGGTATTCATTGTCGATGACGAGGCGGAAGTGCGTGACGCCCTCAAGCTGCTGATGGACTCGGTGGGACTTGCGGCCGAGACCTTTGCCTCCGCCCAGGAGTATCTTGACCGGTTCGAGGCACAACGCCCCGGTTGTCTGGTACTGGACATCCGTATGCCCGGGATGAGCGGCCTGGAACTCCAGGAAACCTTGTCCAAAGAACCCCTCCATCCCCCCATTGTCATCATCACGGGTCACGGGGACGTACCCATGGCGGTGCGCGCGTTGCAGGCCGGGGCCGTCGATTTCATCGAGAAGCCATTCCGGGATCAGGTGCTGCTTGACAGCGTACATCGCGCCATTACGCGGGATGCGGAACAGCGAGGCGAAGCCTCGCGTGTCGCGGATATCGAGGCCCGCCTGCAGCGCCTGACACCCCGTGAAAGGGAGGTGCTCGATCTGATCATGACCGGCATGCGCAACAAGGTCATCGCAGTTGAACTGGGGGTCAGCCAGTCCACCGTGGAGGCCCACCGGTCCAAGGTAATGGAGAAGATGGAGGCCAAGACCCTCTCGGATCTGATGCGCATGATGCTGTCCATAACAAAACC
>JAUXGQ010000195.1 GCA_030621975.1 Gammaproteobacteria bacterium
CCGCGGAACCATCATCAGACAGGCCCGATTCACCTACGACCTCCGTGTCTTCGGAAAAAACCGAGCAGGCACGGATTCGAGAAACCGATAGTCCGCACGTATCATCCCCAGCGAGCGTCGCTTCGATCTCGGAGCCGCCATTGGCGGCTAAGGCGATCACATCTTCCGAGCTGGCTTCGTTGATCTCCGGCGTGCCCTGCTCAGCCTTGAGGGGAACCATCACGAATAGCGCCCTGAAGATTACAGGATATGCGCACAAGCTGGATATTCAAACCCTTGAAAACTCGCTTGCGCCCCTGACTGGCCCTAAACGGCTGGACCTGTCGGGCATCGAAACGGTGACCCGGAATCAATGCGCGGTTATTGAACTCTTGTCTGGCTACTGGACCGTCAATCAGGATCTGGCGAATAGCGCATCGATTACCTCGAATAAACCAGGTAATAAATTCTTCAAAAATGAAGACCTGATTCTCGCGATTAAAACCCCAGCCTATGAATCCTTCGTAAATGTGGATTACTACTCGCTCGACGGGAATGTGCTGCACATGCTGCCGAGCCCCAGATTCAGGGACAATCAAGCTCCGGCAAAATACGCCGCAACCATAGGTGACCTGGGCGAATGGACGGTCGCTGAGCCCTTCGGCACCGAACTGATCGTTATCCTTACGACGCCGGAACCCTTGTTTGAAACACCGCGTAAGGAGCACGAACCACAGATAAAGTACCTGCCTGCTCTCAACAAGCGGCTTGCACAGCTCGCCAAAGAGGGCGCTGCAAAACCGGTCACCGCAGATTTCATCCTTATAACAACGCAAGCACGTTGACCCCAGACTATTTACTCCTGCGTCTTTACCACCCTGAATCCGTTGGTCAAGTAGCGCACATCAGCATCGTACTTGAAGCGACTGGCTGAATGAACGTAGCTCGAATCGTTGCGCCATGAACCTCCGCGCAGTACCCGTTCGCGGCAGTTATCCTGACCCCGGGCCGAACCATCTTTCGGCGCCCCCTGGTAGTTTTTGTGCCAGCAGTCAAGCACCCATTCCCAGACCCCGCCATTGGTCTCGTGCAATCCAAACGGATTCGGGCCGAGCGAGCTGATCTTGGCCGGAGCGCTACGATCGTAATCACCACCACAATCCTTGCAGTTTGCCTTGCCCTTAACCAGCTTGTTTCCCCACCAATAGCGGGTCTTGGTGCCCCCACGGGCCGCGTACTCCCACTCGGCCTCGGTGGGCAACCGATAGGTCTTGCCCGTCTTCGCACCCAGCCACTTCACATACTGCCGTGCGTCGCCCCAGCTGAGGTCTCGGACCGGCGATTCAGGGGCTGTACCCGCTTGCTGGGGTGAATAGTCGCATCCCCCATCGAGGACACAGGCGTTCCACTGCCCCACCGTTACCTCATGTTTCCCGATCGCGAAAGATTTGCTTATGGAGACTGCATGCGCCGGCCTTTCCGTGCGATCGCCACGCGCATCGCCCATAACGAACCGCCCCCCCGGTAGCGAGATCATCAGGGGACATTCCGGACAGTCTTTGAACTCCTTGATCTGAACCGCTGGGGCTTTGGGCGCGGCTGGTTTGCGTCGCGCAAGGGCTTTGACGGTCTTTGCAGCTTGCCTGGGCTTCGCCCCGGCGGGCTTTTTCGGCGCCGTTTCAGAAGCCGCTGAGCCTTCGGGGCTTGGTCGAATCAACCCCCCATACACGAATCCCGAGAGCCCCGAATCCATGTCAATGCGGTACCAGTTTCTGCCGGCCACACGCCCCGTCACGAGCACAGTATCCCCCTGGTTCAAAGAACCCACGATGCGCGTTTTGGCCGAAGGTCCTTCACGCAGGTTGGCGGTCTTTATAGCCTCGTACACCGCTTCTATTTCTTCGATTTCCGGGCCCGCAGGCGGTACGGATTTCGCGGGACCCTTGCGAAGATACACTGAACGCGCCTTCGCCAAGGGCGCGAACCGACCGTCGGGGAAGGCCTTCAAGTAGGCTTCATAGTCCTCGGGTCTGTCACTATCTCGTATCGACTCCCAGAATATCAACTCGTAGCGCGCGTCGCCGTCCTTAGGAAGCACTCCCGCATAAAGAGAATCGACCAGGCCAAAACTGCCTGAAACCAGTGCCAGAGCACAAATCATTACGACGCCCATGAACCTTCCATGAACACTGGATTGGTGTCGCCTAATTTGCATTCACAAAGTCCCCCTTGATTGCTGGTACAAACATGAAACCTATCGTCGTTGTTAGTATGTACCCATCCATTAGGAGTATATCCTGTCTCAGCGCCGAGGCAATCCGAAAGTCCATGAGTTTGGTGAGGAAATCCCGCTCTTGCGGGGTCTCGCAAATGTGCTAAGGTTCAACGAGGTGTAGTCAGAACAACTAAGGGGGGGAGCTACGCCATGTTCAAGATCTCTGCTTTCGCCATCGTTGCGGCTTTATTGAGCCCGACTCTCGCTCATGCCGCGCAGCGCACCCCTGCGCCGGACGATGCACGCGTGTACATTATATGGCCAAGAGACGGCACCGTCATCAAAGGGGGAAAATTCTGGCTGCGGATGGGGCTGAGTAATTTCGGTGTGGCGCCGGCCGGCACCGATTTTCCCAACACCGGTCATCACCACTTGATCCTCGATGCGGATCTTCCCCCATACGACGACGAGATCCCGAGCGACAGAAATCACCTGCACTTTGGCGCCGGCCAAACCGAGGCCCGATTGGAACTCCCCGCGGGCAAGCACACCGTACAGATGTTATTGGGAGACAAGTCCCACCGCCCTCATGATCCACCGCTCTATTCGAAGAAGATCACCATCATCGTTCCGCCCTACTGACAATGCCGAGGCAAGACGCTCATGACTAAAGCAATCATTGCTGGCGCACTCCTTGCACTAACTGTTGTTCACAATTCGGCAATTGCCGCGTGTACGCCTTCCTCTGATCACGCCTACCTCTATATCGGCTGGCCGAACGACGGCGAAACACTCCGTGCCTACCGACCGTTTCGGGTATGGTTTGGCCTGCGTCACATGGGCGTCGCACCAAAGGGCGTCGACAAACCCCATACCGGGCACCACCACCTGTTGCTCGACAGAGAACTGCCGCCTCTCGATGAACCCATCCCTGCGGACAGAAATACCCTTCATTTCGGCGCCGGACAGACGGAAACCCGGATCGACCTGCCGCCCGGAAAACACACGCTGCAGCTATTGATGGGCGACCACCTACACATTCCCCATTGCCCGCCGGTGTATTCGCGGAAGATCACGGTGTACGTAAAAGACAGACGTTAACCGCCCCGACGCCTGTTAATCCTGTCCTAATCTCTGATGTCTCGACTTCGATCAGGAGAAGAGTCGGCGAATCCAACCCCATAAACCGCCGGATTTCGTTTGTTTAGTCTCTGCTTCCTGTTGCACTCTCACATTGGTAGGTGAGTCTTCTTTAGCCGCGAAGGAAACCGGTGAAATCCCTTCACGCGAGCGGTTCTTTTCCTTCGCCTCCTGTGTCGCGGGGCCGAAATCGCCGGGTCGAATTATCCGGGTCGCATCGACTTTGCCTTCGCCCTGCTGTGGCGAAGTGGGCTCGACGGGTTGAGAGAACCGCAATTCCTTTTCCCCGATCTGGATCACATCGCCGTCGTTGAGGGCGCATTTCTGGGTGAGCTTTCCGTTTACAAAAGTCCCGTTACTGCTCCCCAGGTCTTCCAGGAAGGCATCGCCCATCAGGGTAAAGACGCGGACGTGGTGACGGCTGACGGCTTCGTCATCAAGGGGGATATCGCAATGCTCGTCCCGCCCAATAATAATTTTCCCTTCGGAAAGATCGAAAGAGGAGACGGTTTCCTTATTTTCAATCAACAATAGCTTAGGCATGGGACTGTTTCCTCAGGGCGATTCCAGTTATTGTCTCAGCAACCGGGAGAAGATCGTACGCTGCCTTGTGCGGCTTGCCAGGATTACGGAGATATTGTCTCGGCCACCGGCTTCATTGGCCAGCCGCACCAATGCCTCAACCTTGTCTTGCAGCGACCCAGGCGCTGCGAGAACCTCGGTGATGGTTGCGTCTGAGACCATGTTCGTCAAGCCGTCCGAGCACGCCAACACGATGTCGCCAATCTCCATAGGGAAATTATAGGTGGAGACGTCGATATTGTCTTGCAGTCCCACGGCTTGGGTCAGCACGTTCCTGTATTTCTCGGCGCGGCCCTCGTCCTCTGAGAGAAAACCCTGGTCGATGAGCGAACGGGCCAGGCTGTGGTCCTGGGAGATTTGCTCCAGGCGCCCTCCACGGAACCGGTAGATTCTGGAATCGCCCGCGCTGATGGAGACGCAGCGGTCGCCATCGACCACGCCGGCGACCAGGGTCGACGCCATCCCGGCCAGATCCGGATCGGCCGCTGCGCGATCAACAACCGCCCGGTTAGCCGCCTGAGCTGCGTCGCGCAGGGTCCGGGTAAGCTGCGCCACGATGGCCTTAGGATTCCATAGGAACGTTAACCTGATTTCGCCATGTATCCGGCCCAGCGTCGCCGCCATGGTATCCACGGTCAGACGGCTGGCCGCGCGCCCTCCCTGGCCACCGCCCACGCCGTCGGCCAGGATAAACAGGGCCTGCGACAGGTCCACAAGAATGCTGTCCTGATTTTCCGAACGCGCCTGGCCCCTGTCGGACAGGCTGAACATTTCCAAACCCCTGGCTTTACGCATCTGCGGGCTCTCGGTAATCCTCAGGATGATATTGACATACCGGTCCCCGAAGCAGGATTCGTTTCAGGAAAACGGTATACGGCTCCTAGGAGCCTGTCGGACTTAGGACGTCCTACTGCGGAAAAGCGGATATCGGCCAGATTTTCCGATCGATTTCGTCAAATAGGGCCAACTATTCTCCTCAATCGATCGAAAAATCTGACTCGATCCCGCTTTCCCTCGCTACGAACCCCTAAGTCCGACAGGCTCCTAGCCCCGATCTCTCACCAGGCCGACCGGAAAAACTGACGATACGCTTTATGTTCAAA
>JAUXGQ010000514.1 GCA_030621975.1 Gammaproteobacteria bacterium
ACCTGCCGGAGCACTCGATCACCAGGTCGATGCCCATGGCCCGCCAATCCACCGATCCCGGCGTACTGCTCATGCTGAAGCCGATGCGCCGGCCGTCCACGATCAGGGCGTCGTCTTCGGCACGGATCTCGTGGCGCCAGCGCCCGTGTATCGAGTCGAACTCCAGCAGATGGGCCTGGCAGACCGCATCGCCCTTCACCTCATTGATATGAACGAACTCGAGTTCTTCACAGCCCCAGCCCGCCCGCAGGCCAAGCTTCCCCATGCGCCCGAAACCATTGATGCCAACGCGTACGGCCATGCGATCATCCTCCTCTCAGGAATTATTCTGACATTTGCCCGTGCGTATATACCGGGATCCGGATGTATGGGCCCGCATCTTTATGTTCACGTGCTCCGCCCCGCTGCTACAGAGACGCAAAGGCCCATCAAAAAAATGCAGGTTGGGTTAGGCGCGCATCCCACCGAGTTTTCAGGTCATCACCGGATCACGAGTGCGCCGTAACCCAACATCTTTCCCATCTTAATCCAGCCTAAACATTACAGGACACCGCCCCCTGCGGCGGCATAGCCGCCAGCCGTTTCCGATCTTCCGAATACGGCCTCTTGCCCTGGCAGCCGTCGTGGATGGCGTCCATGGCGCGCGCCGCCCAGGCCGGCAGATCCGGGTGGAGCCGATAATAGATCCACAAACCCTCCCTTCGATCCAGCAATACACCGCTTTCCCGCAACACACCGAGATGACGGGACACCTTGGGTTGCACCATCTCCAGCGCCTCGGTGAGCTCACAAACGCAAAGCTCCCGGTCGCCGGACAACAACGCGAGAATCCGCACCCGGGTGGGATCCGCCAGTGCCCGTAGAAATCGATCTGGAAGAATAATCATGGAATCATAATATATACGCGTAGACGAATATACTTCACGCGATCAGCACAATCAAGGGCTTTGTCACCGCCGCCAGTCCGAAGCCGCACCCTTGCCCTTCCTTTTCCCCACATGCAGGGATTAGCGGAGCCTCAAAAAAGATCTATACTTCGTAGGGAATTCAGATCCCAAGCGAGGAACCTGATATGATCAAGGCAAAGCTCCAAAGGGGAGATGGAATACGCAGGGACCGGCTCTGGTTACGCAGCGTAGTGCGCAACGCGCAGTGCGGCTTGATAGAGGCTGGTCATCCCATGACGGCCGACGGCAAGTTTGGCGGCGGGACGCGCAAGGCAGTAAGGGACTTTCAAACGGCTTCGGGGAGCGCGTCGATCGGTGTCATCGAAGGCACAACCTGGAAGGCACTCGAGCCCTTCGTCGCTCAGGGCCGTTCCGGTCTGGAGGCAAAGGAAAGGACCTCGTTGGAACGTTTCCGTGGCGATCTGGATTGGGTACACCAGCAGGAGGGACACAATGGTCGGCCCTACTGGCCCGGAGGAGTCTCCGGCGTCACCTTGGATCCCGGGGTGGATCTTGGCCACGCTTCGCCGGACATCGTCGAGGCCCTTTACGATCCCCTTCTCACCAAGCAACAAATGAGGCTGCTACGGGAAGTCTTCGGCCTCAAGGGTCAGGACGCCAAGGATGCGCTGAAACAGATACCCGATCTCAAGACCATCCGCATCAGCCACGAGCAGGCGTTAGAGGTGATGCCCCACGCCGCCAAGCCCTACTGGGACGGTATCCGCAAACGCTTCTCCGCCGTGCAGCGCAAGGACACCCTACCCTCGGTGCAGACCGTGTTGCTGTCGCTGGCCTACAACCGGGGCATTCGCAACAGGGCGCTGGAACCCCTCGGTCCCCTGCTTCAGGCCCGCGACTGGTCCGCCGTCGCCACCACAGTCGGCAAGATGCAGCAGAACCACCAGCTCCAGGGCATTCGGCGCCGCCGGCGCGACGAAGCCAACGTGATTCGTGCCGAGATGGGACTTATGTAAAGCAGTCGAAGGATGCCGCAAACCGGGACTGAAGCAGAAGAAAGCGACATGATTCTAAATCAGGCCCTCGCGCAGCGGCATACCATCGACTGGCTTGCCCGGCCCACTACAAATGGGCTGGATCTTTATCCTTTATCGCCGGCCAGGCCTCATTGGCCATTTTGATGTTTCCGGGTATGTCCTCGGACCACATGACGAGCGCTTTCGGACTGGAGTTGATGTACAGTTTACCGTCGACTATCTTCCAGGCAGCCGGGTCACCCGTGATCTTCATGCTGCGCGTTACGCCCAACGCGCAGAATCCGCCATACAAAGCGGTGTATTTTGCGGGATCAGCAACGAACTGGTCACGATGATTGGCGGACGCAAAGTGATACGTCGCACCTTCAACGCTTGCAGTATAGCGGTCGCTGCCCATGGTTGACCTCCCGTCCGCAAAGTAGGCGACCGGGTCATGGCCTTTGAGGGCGATGCCCTTCTCGTCTAAGTCAACTGCAAATCCACCTGCCGCAGCGGTCTTCGTAATCAGCAGGGCACCGGCACAGAAAAGTGCGAACATACGGGGCAAAAAGGATAAATTGCGCATGGCTTCCTCCGAAAGGTTGCTAAGAAAACAGATTGGTAAGATCGTCCCTGCTATCGGGTATTTCTGGAGGAAACCGCCGTGAATACATCCTTGTAGGCTCGACGGCGGCTTCCCTGCCGCCGACGTTTCCTCCAGAAATACCCG